>JBQLZI010000063.1:0-10597 GCA_052168195.1 Phycisphaerales bacterium | reverse complement strand
CGCCGTTCGCGGTCTCGTTGGCGCCGTACACCTCGGCGATGGGCGCCGTCCAGCCGCGGTTGCTCATGATGATCTCGAAGTGCTGGATCAGCCCCTCGATGCTGCCGTAGACGTCGGGCTTGCGCGGCTTGGTGACCTTGCCGTCGGCGAAGACGTCGATCGGCCCGCCGGGAATCGTGTCGATGAGTTGCTCGATGATGCGGATGGCCTGCCGGATCTCTTCGAGGCGGACCATGAAGCGCGCGTAGACGTCGCCCTCGTCGGACAGCGGCACGCTGAAGCGGACCGCGTCGGCGCCGTCGTTGTCCCAGTTGTCCTTGTAGCAGAGGTAGGGCTCGTCCTTGCGCAGGTCGCGGCGGACGCCAGACGCGCGTGCGACGGGCCCGGAGAGCGACCAGGCGATCGCGTCCTCGCGCGAGATGTGCCCGATGCCCTGCGTGCGGTCGAGGAAGATGCGGTTGCGCGCGACGAGTTTCTCGAGGTCTTTCAGCGCGCCGGGCAGGTCGTCGCGGATGAACGCCTTGACCATGCGCTTGAAGACCTCCTCGTCGGGGAGGTCCTGCATCAGCCCGCCCACGCGGGTGTAGTCGGGGTGGTACCGCTGCCCCGCGACGTAATCCATGATGTCGTAGATCTTCTCGCGGGGGTTGAACCCGTAGAGGAAGCCCGTCAGCGCGCCCAGGTCGAGGGCGGCGGCGGCGACGCACAGCAGGTGGTCCTGGATGCGCGCCAGTTCCGCGAGGATCGTGCGCAGCGCCTTGCAGCGCGGGGTGAGGTCGATCCCGAAGAGTTTCTCGACCGCGTGGTGGAAGCAAATGTCGTTCGCCACCGGAGAGAGGTAGTTCATCCGGCTGACGATGGTGACGTACTGGTTGTAGTCGAGGTGCTCGCCGAGTTTCTCGAAGCCCGAGTGCAGGTAGCCGATGTGGGGCGTGCAGCGGGCCACGCGCTCGCCGTCGAGTTCGAGCACCAGTCGAAGCGTCGTGTGGGTCGCGGGGTGCTGGGGGCCGAAGTTCAGCACCCAGCGGTCGCCGGTGTCGACGTGCTTCTCGAGGTAGTCGGTCTGCTCGATGTCGACGTCGAACTGTTTGGCGGGCTTCAGGGTGTAGGGCACGTCCAGATCCTTGTCTTGCGGGGCGCCGCCCGGGTCGCGGCCGCGGGCGGGTGCGGAGTATAGGGTTCGTCGTCGGCTCGCTCGGATCGGCCCCTGGCGATCCGCCCAACGCGTGCCCCAACGGGAGAGGAGCGTCCGGATGAGCGTGCTCGCGAACAAGGTGGTGATCGTCACGGGCGCGTCGAGCGGCATCGGAGAGGCCGCCGCGACGCTGCTCGCCCGCAAGGGTGCCAAGGTCGTGTTGGCCGCGCGAAGGGTCGACCGGCTCCGCCAACTCGAGCGCGACCTCACGGGCAACGGGCGCGGGGGCCGGGCTCTGGCCGTCGAATGCGATGTGACGAGCCGCGAGAGCGTCCGCGCCATGGTCGACGAGGCCGCCAGCGTGTTTGGCCCGGTCGACGTGCTCGTCAACAACGCCGGCGTCATGCCCCTCAGCCCGATCGAGGCCCTGCGCGAGGGCGACTGGGCCCAGATGGTCGACGTGAACATCAACGGCGTGCTCAACTGCACCGCCGCGTGCCTGCCGCACATGACCAGGGAAGCCGACGGCGCGCCGCGCGGCGGGCACATCGTCAACGTCAGCAGCGTCGCGGGCCGGCGCGTGTTCCCCAGCGCCGCGGTCTACTGCGGCACGAAGTTCTTCGTGCACGCCTTCAGCGAGGGCCTCCGCGCCGAACTGTGCAAGAAAGGCGTGCGCGTAACGATCGTCGCGCCGGGCATCGTCGAGACCGAACTGCAGAGACACATCCCCGACGAGGAACTGAAGACTGCGTTCTTCGAGCGCACGAAGGCGATGCGCAAACTCAAGGCCGACGACATCGCCAACGCGATCTGCTACGCGGTCGAATCGCCGAGCCACGTGAGCGTGAGCGAGGTGCTGATCCGCCCGACGGATCAGGAGACCTGAGCGGATCACCCGCGCTGACAGAAGGGCCCAAGGTTTATCGCGCGTTGCGCAGCATCGGAATGATCTCCGGGGAATCGCCCGACTGGATAGTTCCGATGCGCTCGAACCCGTGCCGGGCGTAGAGCGCGGCGTTGCGCCGGCTGGTGGCTTCGAGATACGCGGGCAGGCCGTCACGGTCGCACTTTTCCAGTGCGTGGCGGAGCAGCGCTCCGCCGATGCCCCGGTGCTGGAACGCCGGATCGACGCCGATCAGCGGAAGGTGCCAGTGGGGCTCGCTGGGGTGGTAGGCGGCCATCTGCTCAAAGAGCAGGAAGACGTCGGTCTTCAACTCGTCCGAGACCGTCTCGTTGAAGAGCTGTTCGAGTGCGGCGTCGTCGGACGACGCGCCGGGCGGCAGCCACAGCGCCACGCCGTTGAAGTCCGCCGTCGCGTGGGCGGCGCCGGTTTCGAACGCCCCGCCCCCGAACGCGTGCACGAAGCGGGGGAACGCGTGCAGGAACTGCGCACGGTCGGGCCACAGCCAGCGCGACGGCGGGTCGGCCACGAACGACAGCGTGATGAGCGTGGCGGCGCGATCGGCCTCACGGGCGTTGAGCGCGCGCACGGGGATAGCGGCGGTGGTAGGCATACACAAACTCCTTCGTTGCTCTTGCCTTCAGAAAGCCGACGCGCACCGCTTTCGCGGCGGCGCGCCGATCGAGAGTTCACGGGCTTCGACGGGTGAGGCGCGAATGGGGAAACGGACTTTCCTCAGCCGGCGTCCGCCGCGTGATCACGTGCGCATGATGTAGAAATAGTTCATGGGATCGTGCTCGAGTTCGTGCACCTCGGGGCGGTCGAACCCGGCGTCCATGAGCATCTGCTCGGCCAGTTCGCGGCCCCACGCGGCGCCGAGGCCCATCCCGCCCTGCGAGAGCGACACGGTCATGCAGTGCATGCACGAGATCGTGTAGATGAACGGCGCGATGGGGTTGTCGCGGTTCTTCTCGACGTGGCTCGACGCCTTGATGTCCTGCATGAAGTAGACGCCGCCGGGCCGCAGCGCGCGGCGGATGTTCGCGAGCATGACGTCGGGGCGCTTCTGATCGTGCACGGAGTCGAAGGTGAAGATCACGTCGAAGGCGCCCTTCTCGCTGACCTTCTCGGCGTCGCGGACCTCGAACGTGACGTTCTTCAGGCCGCGCTCGCGCGCCTCGGCGTTGGCCGCGTCGATCGCGGGCTTCTCGAAGTCCCACCCTGTGAACCGGGACTTGGGGAACATCTCGGCCATGGCCATGATGGCGCGGCCCTTGCCGCAGCCCAGGTCGAGCACGTCGCAGCCGGCGCGCATCTTCTCGACCATGTCGGGCGCGAGGGGCAGCAGGTGCTCTTCGAGGGCGGCGACGACGGTCTGCCCGCTCTCGTCGGCCATCACGTCGTGGAAGCGGCAGAAGCAGTGGTAGCCGATGCCGCCGCCGTCGTGGAAGCAGTCGACGATCTTGTCCTCGACGGCGCCCAGCACCGAGATGAACTGCGCGACCTGCGCGATGTTGTTGGGCGACGCGGTCCGGGTCAGGAACGCGGCGTGCTCAGCGGGGAGCGAATAGGTCTTCGTCGAGGGGTCGTAGTCGACGATGTGGGCGCTGGCCATGCAGCCCAGCCACTCGCGGACGTACCGCTCGTTGAGGTCGGCGGCCGCGGCGATCTGCTCGCTGGTCGAGGGCGGGAGGTCCGCCATCGCGTCGAACAGGCCGGTGCGGTGGCCGATCGAGGTCATCATGGTCACGCCGGAATCGACGACGCGCATCATGGTGCGCTCGGCGAAGGCGTTGGCTCGCTGCTCGTCGAACGGACGTGCGGCGTTCGGCTTCGGGGCCGTGGCGGTGCTTGACATACAACACATCTCCTTGTGCTTGCCTGAGAGGCGATAGGGTCTCGCTCTGCTCCTCCGTGGAGGGAAAGCGTGATCCGGACGCCCGGGGGAAGGAATTCAGGCAGGTTTTTTCGTCAGGGAGATGTGAGGATCACTCCTCGATGCCCAGATCCGCCTTCGTGAACAGCGCGTCGAACCGGAGGCCCGCCTTCTCCACGTTGGCACGCGCGCCTTCCAGCCGGTCGATGGTCGCGATCACGCCCAGCACCTTTGCGCCAGTCGCCTGGATCGCGTCGACGGCCTCGAGCGCCTGGCCGCCGGTGGTCGCCACGTCTTCGAGCAGGATCACCGCTTCGCCCGGCTCGAGTTTGCCTTCGAGTTGCTTGGCGGTGCCGTAGTCCTTCTTCTGGTTGCGCACGAAGACGCAGGGCAGCCCCGTTTCCATCGCGGCCGCGGTGACGAGGGGAATGCCTCCCAGTTCCGCGCCCGCGAGCCGCACGACCTTCGTGTTCGCCTGCTTCTCCATCTCGGCGATGCGCTCGGCGAAGAGGGGCGCGAGGTCGCGGAGGATCTCGGGCCGCGTGGAGAAGAGGTACTTGTCGATGTAGTACGACGACGTGCGCCCGGAGCGGAGGGTGAACGTGCCGCGGAGCACGCAGGCGTCGGCGATCTGGCGGGCGATGTCGGCGCGGGCGGGGGCGGTGGGCATGGCGAAGCATAGTGCGGCGAGCCCCTCATCCGGCGGGCTGCGCCACCCTCTCCCGGCGAGAGAGGGTGGAGCGGTTGCGCCACGCGCGGACTTGCGCTATGCTCGCGCTTCGGAGACACTTTCGCCATGCCAGACGACACGACCAGCCACACGAACGGACGCGCGGCCGCGCGCGCGGGAGTGCGCACACCCGACTTCATCACCGAGGACGGTCTGGGGCGCGTCTTCCTGGGCGACTGCCGCGAGGTGGTGCCGCTGATCCCGGAGGCGGCGTCGAAGTCGGTGGACCTGGTGTTCGCCGACCCGCCGTTCAACTGGCAGGTGAAGTACTGCGACGAGGGCGGCTGGCACGACGGCATGCCGCGCCAGAAGTACCTCGAGTTCACCGAGCAGTGGCTCGACGTGTGCGTGGACGCGCTCGCCGACCACGGCAGCATGTGGGTGAACATTCCCGACGACACGGCGGCGGAGATCGTGGTGCACCTCAAGAAGCGCGGGCTGCACATGATCAACTGGTGCGTGTGGCACTTCCGCTTCGGGCAGAACCGGATGGGCTCGTTCATCATGAGCAAGGTGCACGCGCTGTACTTCGCGAAGCACAAGGAGATCGAGCGACGGATCTGGAACCCCGACGCGGTGCTGGAGCCCAGCGACCGCGCGACGATCTACAACGACGAGCGCACGTTCAACAAGAAGGAGGGCACAGGCCCTTCGGGCATGCGCGTGCCGATGGACGTGTGGTACGGCAAGCACTGGGGGCGCATCCAGGGCAACAACAAAGAGCGCCGCCCGATGCACGAGAACCAGTTGCCCGAGATCTACTTGGAGCGCGTCATCCGCGCGTGCTCGAACGAGGGAAGCGTCGTGCTCGACCCGTTCAACGGCAGCGGGACGACGGCGACTGTCGCGCGCGGGCTGAAGCGCGTGGGCATCGGTGTGGAGTTCTCGGAGAAACTCGCGAAGAGCGCGTTCGAGCGGATCGAACGCGGGCCGGTCCGGCTGGGCGAGGGGATCAACGAGAGCACGGCGATCTTCGAGAAGCGGAAGAAGGGGAAGAAGCGCGAGGAATCTCCGGCAGTCAGCGAGTAGATATCGTCTTTTGCGGTTATCTTGGCCCGATGCAGATCCACGAATACCTCCGGCTGCGTCCGACGCTGTATCATCTGACCGCAGCATCGAATCTTGCGCACATCCAGCAGGAACAGCGGTTGTATCCTGCAGCGGATCTGTTTGCGAAGGCGAATCGCGCCGACCTGCTGCACTCGCGCAGGCGACAGAACGTCGCCGTCGATGTTGGCGGTGCGCGGCGGATCATCCGGGATCAGGCGCCGCTCCACGAAGGCAACATTCTGTTTCAGGATGGCATGGCGTTCGGTGAGTTCATCGCGTACGTGAACCAGCACGTCTTCTTTTGGCCCGGCATGTCGGGCGGGCCGATCGATTACGGACGCCGGCACTTCGGGCGCTATGCAAGCGAGGACTGCGCTGTACTTGTCATCGACGGACACGCGTTGCTCGAAGCGAATGCTGAGTGCGTGCCGATGTTCTCTCGCTACAACTCCGGGTCGCCCCGATGCAGCGGGGGAAAGAAGTCCCCGCGTGGGCGCGACACATTTGTTAGCGCTGAGCGGTTCTCGCAAACGCCCGGTCGTGTGATTGAAACGGTTTTCGCGGCGCCGGTCACGTTGCCTCAGGGCGAATGGGAAGTGCGATCGCATCGTGAGTTCATATAGCGGCTGAGTCGATGCAGGGGCACGGCCGGGCGAGCCGGCCGTAGCACACGGATTCGGATGGGGCCGTCCGCCCTCACCCGGCTGCTCGCGTTGCTCGCATCCACCCTATCCCAGCGGGAGAGGGTGGAGAAGTGATTACCGACCTCCGCCGCCGCGTCCCCCGCGGCCGCCGCCTCCGGGGCCGCCGCGCGCGCCGCGTGAGAACATCTCGCCTCGAAGGGCGCCCGACTGGGAGTTGCCGGCCGAGAACTGCTCGTTCATGCGGTCGACCATCTCCTGGCGCATCTGCTCGCGGCGCTTGGCCATCTCCTCTTCGCGCTCTTCGGGCGTCATGTTCTCCCAGCGTTCACGCATCTCCTGCATGCGCTGGCGCTGCTCGTCGGTCATCTCGTTGCGGCGCGGGCCGAACTCCGACCAGTCGATCTGCTCGCCGCGGGCCATGCGGTAGGCCATGTCGTCGAAGGTCTGCTCGCGGATGGCGCGGAGCGCCTCGCGGTTCGCCTCGTCCTCGAAGAGTTTGCGGCGTTCCTCGGGAGTGAGCGCCCAGAGCATGCGCCGGGCTTCCTCGGTGTACTGCGCGCGGCGCTGGGGGTCCATGCGGTCGAGTTTGTCCGAGCCCATGACGGCGATGGCCTCGTTCATGGTCCTGGGCAGCGAGGGCGTCTGGTTGTGCATGTACGCCCACGCGCCGCCCGCCACCGCGCCCGCGGCGACGAGCGCCGCGACGCCGCCGACGATCGCCTTCTTCTTCGGCGACCAGTTGGCGTCGATGGGCCTGCGGCGGCTCTCGTCGATGGCCTTGTCGAGGTCGATGCGCTGGTGTTCGCTCATGGGTGTGGCTCCCGCGGGGTCGCGGATGGCGTGTGAATCAGTTGACCGTGCCGACGTGGTTGTCGGCGAAGAGGATCTGCCGCTTGGGGTGGAAGAAGTCGACCTGCACGGTCTGGCCGTCTTCGCGTTCGAATGTGCCGCCGTCGTAGTCGTGCAGCACGGGGGTGTCGGAGGGGGTGAAGCGGAGGAAGCGGGCGAAGAAGGTTTCCTCGTAGCGTTGGGCGGAGAGCGCGGCGACGTAGGTGTAACTCGTGCCGCAGGTCCGCTCGGCGCCGTTCTCGTCGGTCCAGGTCTGGCTGTGCACGACGCGGTCGGCGGGGCAGACCCACGCGTTGGTGCCGGGCTCGATGTATTCCTTGATGGCGGTGGGGAAGTCCGGGAGGTCGTCCTGCCCGGTGAGCCACGGATAGGGCATGTAGCGGGCCTCGGGGAACCGCTCCTTGTTCTCTTCGACGTAGATGCGCACGCCCTGGCCCAGCCCGTACAGCTTGGCGGCGCAGGTGGTCATCACGGCCTTCTCACGGGCGATGGAGAGGGTCGGGATGGTGATGCCCAGCAGCAGCGCCACGATCGAGACGACGACGAGGAGTTCGATCAGGGAGAAGCCGCGTGCGCGCATGGTGTGCGTCCGGAGTGTGGGCATGGTTGAATGGGCAACGCCGTGGGCGCATCGGCATTGCGGGGGGAACACAAAGAAAAACCGCGTCGCGGGCTCTGGGCTGCGACGCGGCGGAGGATCGGTGATCGCGAGCCAGCCCCGTTTCCGGCCGGATCAGCGGCGGCGACGGGCCGCGGCGAGGGCGGAGAGCCCCAGGAGGGCGGCGGCGCCCGGCGTGGGCAGGATGACCACGCGGTCGAGCCCGAAACCGGCTTGGATGGGATCCGGGAAGCGGCCGAAGGGGGCGACGTCGTGCCGGAAGAGGATGCGGTCGGCGTCGGCCAGGGCCTCGGCGAACGTGCCGCTGCCGATGGTCTGGGTCCACATCGAGGGGTCGGAGAAGTCGACCGAGAACTGCTGCCAGTCGTCGGTGAGGTTGAAGCCGACGTTGTACTGCCAGAAGTTGGTGAAGGCGCGGCCGATGCCGAAGTGGATCTCGATGGGGTTGGTCCCGGTGACGTCGCGGAGATACATCGAGACGCCCGTCGCGCCGGCGGCGGTCCAGTCGCCGATGTAGGCGGGGTCCGCGGAGCGGGTGCCGAGTTGCGTGGCGCCGAACTCGTTATCCACGATGAGGAACCCGTCGCCGTCGCCCCCGACGCCTCCGGTCCCGGGGTTGGAGTAGACGAAGGACCCGCCTCCCCAGTTCTCGAAGTCGCCCGTCGCGGCGAACTCGTCGACGTTGCCGACGGTGACGGCGAGCGTGGCGGCGGCGGGGAGCATCGCGGCGGAAGCGGCGAGCGCTGCGCGGTGGATACGCATGGTCGATCTCTCCTCGGGCTGGAAGGAACGCGTGTCGCGGCGTGGCCGCGCGGGGAAACGCGATACGCGAATATACCCGACGAGCGCAGGATCGGAAGCGTTGTTTTGGAGAAACGCGGCGGACTCGGCGGTCCGATAGGGCGATCAGGGCGCCGCGCAATCGACGCCGAAAGCGCCCAGATTCTCGTTGAGATCCTGGAAGTCCACGGCGCCGTCGTCGTTCACGTCGCCGGCGAGGCCGGGACCGGACTGGCCGAAATCAGCAAGCACGGCGTTGAGATCGGAGAAGTCGACGAAGAAGTCGCGGTCGGCGTCGCCCGGGCAGTCGCCGAGGATCTTGATGTTGTCGATGCCGAGGATGCCTTGGATGGCGTTGGGGCTCTGCACGAAGGGCGGCAGGTCGTGACGCAGATGGATGCGGTCGACGAACTGCAGGCATTGCTGGAACGTGCCGGAGCCGACGATGCGGGTCCAGTCGGCGGGGTTGTCGAACGTGACGACAACGCGTTGCCATGAATCGGTAGGCACGTGCCCGATGTTGTATTGCCAGAAGTTGAGGTTGGTGCCGATGGAGAAATGGATCTGGAACGGCGCGCCGCTGACGTTGCGCAGCCAGAACGCGACGCCCTGCACGCCGTCGGCTTCCCAGTCGCCGAAGTAGGGCACGGAGGCGGAGCGCGTGCCGAAGTTGCCGGAGGTGACGTTCTCGAGTTGGAGGTAGCCGTCGTTGGCGCCGTCGACGCCGCCGGTTCCGGGATTCGAGTGGAAACTGCCGCCGTTGAAGTTCGCGAGGTCGCCCGCGGCGGCGAAGGTGTCGGCGTGTCCGATATCCGCGGCGAGGGCGGCGGTCGGCAGGAGCGAGAGCAGCGATACGGCGCACACACGGATCATCGGCGGTCTCCACGGTTGGGGGCTTGCGCGAAGATAACCCTACCACGGAGCGGGCCGAACGCGAAGCGAAATCCGGGGGCGAATCGCGCGGGGTTCAGCCCCGGCGGCGACGGGTCGCGAAGGCGGCGCCGAGGATGAGTGGCGCGGCGGTCACCGGCGCGGGAATGATCGAGACTGTCAGATCCGCGGTGTGCCGCCCAGACGAATCGCGCACGCCGGGCCCTGCGAACGCCGTGCCTCGTGCGAACGATCGGATGTCAAGCGTGTACTCGCCGGCGCTGTCAAGAAATGTGTCGAGGGCGACCGTCACGTCGTCTTCGTAGTACGGCGGGCCGCTCCTGTCGATCACGAGGTGCTCGAGCACATCGCTTCCGCGCGAGAGCGTGAGGGAGAAGACGTTGGTCCAGCCGGACTGATCGGCGAAGCCGTTGAAGGCGACGAGGCCGTTGATGAGCACCTGCTGGCCCGCGGCCGCAACGAAGCTCGCGGAGAAGAGGGCCTCACCCCAGCCCTGGGTGCTGTGATCGAAACTGTCGCCGACGCCTCTGGCGAACGTCTGGATGGTCCACGTCGTCGCGTCGCCCGTCACCGCGATCGAAGCGCCCCCGAGACCGCGATCGAGCCCGACCTGCGCGAGCGCGTTTGACTCGATGGACGAGAAGAACGAGGCAGCGACGTCGAGGTCGGTCTGCACATCCAGCGGTGCGGCCTCCGGCCCAACCCGACCGAACGCTTCGGTCTGGAGTGAGAACGCGACAGGGTTGATCCCGGCGAGCGAGTGTGCGCCGAGGAAACCGCCGAGCAGCAGCGCGTGAGTATGCATGAGTCGCCTCCTAACGGGCAAGAACTGCCCAGTCTGAAGCTACCGATCGGAGGCGAGTTGACAATGGGATTTTCATCAGCGCAAGAGAGAACCCGCGAAAACGCGGGTTCGCGCGCGGAACCGCTTGCGGTCTCGGAATTTACGAGTAGAGGCTTCGTCGGTTGACTTAGCCGCGACGCCGACGGATCGCGAAGGCGGCGCCGAGAATGAGTGGCGCGGCGGTCACCGGCGCGGGGATGATGGCGAAGTCGAGCCCGATCGTGGCGTCGGTGGTTCTCTCACCGATGCCCGAGGAGCCCTGGGAAAACCCGCTGGAG
>JBQLZI010000062.1:0-10696 GCA_052168195.1 Phycisphaerales bacterium | reverse complement strand
TCCTCGGCATCACCGCGCTCGAACGGATGTGAGGAATCCGCGGATCTCCGCGGCGCAGCGTTCGCGCAGCGCGTCGTCCGTCCACAGGTCGTTGTGGCGCCCTCCGGGGATCACCGCGAGTTGTCCCTTCGGCGCGGCCTTCGCGATCGCCTCTCCGTCGGCGAGCGGGCACACCTCGTCCTCGTCGCCGTGGAGCACGAGCAGCGGACACCCCACGCGCTCCGCGTGCGCCGCGCGGTCGAACCCGCCGCGGCCGTTCCACCTCGGCCCCATGCCGAAGCGAACCCCCAGCGCGCCGAACGCGAGCGGGCCCACGACCGTCCACGGCATGCCCATCGCGCGCAGCACGTTCCTCGCGGGCGTCCACGGCATGCGATAAGGCGCCTCGGCGATCACGCACGCGACGCTCGCGCGGCTTGACGCCGCGACGATGCTCGTGCCCGCGCCCGCCGACCACCCGAAGAGCGCAACGCGCTCTGCGCCCACCCGCTCGATCAACGCGCCGAGCGCGTCCGCGTCCGCCGTGCCCATCGGCCACCCGCCGAACGGCCCTCTGGGCCAGTCGGGCGACTCGCCCAGCCCGGGAGGGTCCCACGCGATCACGCGTGACGCGACGGGCAGCACCGCGGGGAGCCGCGACAGGGCACCGATCTTCGAATCCGCCCAGCCCGGCGTGCAGACCACAACCGGCCCCTCCGGGTCGTCGCCCGGGATCTCCCACACCGGCAGACCCACGCCCTTCCACTCGAGCGACCACGCGGAGAACTCCCGCGGCGTCTCCAGTTCGCTCGGATCGCCCGGCTGCCCACGCGAAACCGCGCTGGCGTAGGTCCTTCGGGGCGGGCGGCGGATCCGCCGCGCGATCCACCACGCGCAGAGCACGATCGCGAGCGCAAGCCCCTCGAGCAGGATGATCGCCAGTCCGGGCCAGTCCATGACCGCGATTGTTGCACGGATGCGCGCGCGGCGTCTCCTCTACACTCAGGCCGTGAGCGCACCCCTTGCGACCGGCGATACCCCTCGTGCCCGACCGGCGTGGCCCGCGCTCGCGCTCGGCGGCGTCTTCGCCCTCGCGCTCACCCTGATGCACGCCCGCGCCGGGATGGAGGGGCTCGGCGTCGTGAGCGCATGGGCGTTCGCGCTCGCCGCGTCGTTGCCGGTCTCCTCCGCTCGTCGGCACGCGGCTCTCTTCGCGGTCGCCCCGCTGCTCGGCTACGCGTGGCTCCAGCGCTGGCTCCTCGAGATCACGGTCCCGGGCTACATCGCGCTTGTGATCGTCGTGGGCGTCCTGCTCGGGATGACGATGTGGTTCGCCGTACGGCTGGCGAAGCGAACGCCCTCACGATTCCTCGGCGCGGCGCTCGCGGCTGTGTTGCTCGCCGCGTTCGAGTTTGCGCGCGGCAGGGTCATTTTCTCCGGGTACCCGTGGTATCTTCTCGGCCAGCCGTCGATCGATATCGCCGGGATTCCTGCGCTCGCGTCGTGGATCGGCATGCACGGCGTGAACGCGCTGGTCTGCCTCGTCGGCGCAGCGCTGACGTTTCCGATCTTCCTGTTCACCTCCTCCGAGGGTCGCGTGTCTCAGACCCTCGGCTCGATGCGGCTGCGAGTGGTCCTGTCCTTCCTGCTCGCGTGGGGACTGCCTTCGGCCGCGAGCATGCTGACCCGCTGGATCGACCCGTCCCCCACCGACGTCTCCGGCGGCGTGCCGATCGCGGTCGTGCAGACGAACGTCCCCCAGAGCAACAAGCAGTCCTCCACGCCCGAGGAGCGCGTCGAGCAGTTCGCCGACGCGGCCCGCCTGACCACCGTCGCGGACGAACTGTCCATCGACGCGTTCGGCGAGCCGCCGGCGTTCATCGCCTGGCCCGAGACCATGTTCCCCGCTCCGGCGCTCAACGAGGACGCGGTGGACGCCCTGCGCGACGCGCCGGCGGAGTACTTCGCGATCGCCGCGCCGATGCGCGACGCGCTGCTCATGCTCCAGACGTCGATGGGCACGCCGATGCTCGTGGGCGCGATGGCGCTCGACAACCCGCGCGTCGTGCCCGCGAAGGAAGAGGGCTACGTCCGCCTCGAGCACGACGCGTCGTACAACAGCGTCTTCCACCTCGCCTACGGCAACGTGCGCGAGACGCGCTACGACAAGACGCACCTCACGCCCTTCGGCGAGGTCATGCCGCTGATCTCGCGCTGGGACTGGCTCGAGCGTCAACTGCTCTCGTTCGGCGCGCCGGGGATGTCGTTCGATCTCACCCCGGGCGACGCCCCAGTGCGCTTCGATGTGCGCGGGCTGCGCGTCGCGACGCCCATCTGCTTCGAAGCGACGATGCCCCACGTCTGCCGCCGCCTCGTATTCGAGAACGGCGAGCGCCGGGCGGACGTCCTGCTCAACGTCACCAACGACGGCTGGTTCGGCTCCTCGGAAGCCGGGCGGCGCAACCACCTGCTCCTCGCGCGCTGGCGGGCGGCGGAACTCGCGACGCCCGTGGTCCGGGCCGCCAACACGGGTCTCTCGTGCTTCATCGACGCGAACGGCCGCGTGTACACGCAGCGGGTGCGCGACGGCGTGTGGGCGCCCGGACGCCTGGGCGAACCCTACCGGGGCCCCCTGCAGGAAGAAGCCGCGCTGGTCGCCCGCGTCGTTCCGGGAACGGGAGCCACCCTCTACGCGCGCACCGGAGATGTCGTCGGGTTGGCCGTGTTCCTCGTCGGGTGCGTGCTGGCGGTGTTCGCCGCCTGGCCGGCGAAGAATCGAGCGAACACGGCTCCCTCGCCGAACGCAGTAGAACCCTCGACCGCCTGACCTTCACGCCCGGAGCGCACCCAGATGGCCCTTCCACGCCCGTTCGCGCATCGCCCCTTCACTTCCCGGATGCTCCTCGTCGCGGGGCTCGCGTTCGCGTGCGTGCCCGCCGCGGCGCAGAGCGAGCGTCCGCCCGAACCGCCGCGCACCGACATCGATGTGACGTCGACCCTGTCGCGCTCGCAGCTGCGCGAGTCCGCGATCTCGACGCTGGTCGAGGCCACGCGCTCGGACAACGCGCTGACGCGCGCCAACGCGATCGAGGCGCTGCAGAAGGCCCCCAACCGTGCGCTCGCCGCGATCCGGCGCGGGCTGCGTGATGACAACGTGGGCGTGCGCTACACCGCCGCGATGTCGGCGTCGGAACTCCGCCTGCGCGAGGCCGCGGACGACCTTCGGCTCCTCGTCGACGACCCGGATCCGCGCGTGCGCGCCGCGGCCATCTGCGCCCTACGCCAGTGCGGCGAGGACGCCGACCCGACGCCCATCGCGCGCATGCTCGCGTCCAACGACCTGCGGATGCGCGCCAACGCGGCCTTCATCCTCGGAGAGATCGGCGATCCCTCCGCCGTGCCCATGCTCCGCGACATGACCAGCCAACTGCCCGACGTCGGCCTGCCCAGCGAGCAGCGCGTCTTCCGCATGCAGGTCGCCGAGGCGCTCATCAAACTCGGCTGGAAGGACGGCATCCACGCCGTGCGCGCCGGGCTCTACCCCTCGTCGCCCGAAGAGGTCGAGTCCGCGATCCTCGCCGCCCAGATCATCGGGGAGGTCCGCGACCGCGGCAGCGTGCCCGAACTGGTCAACCGCATCGAGGACCGCGTCAGCGATTCCAACGAGTACCTCATGCCACCTGAGATGCGTCTCGCGGCGGCGACGTCGCTCGCGAAGATGGGCTACACCGACGGGCGCTACGTCGCGATCGAGCACATCGCGTCGCCCGACCAGATGCTCCGCGCCCAGGCCGCCCTCACCCTGGGTTTCACCGGGACCGGGCCGGACCTCCAGATCCTCGATGCGCTGCTCCAGGATGATCCCTCGCCGCTCGTCCGCGTAGCCGCCGCTTCAGGGGTGCTGACACTCTCCGAACGCGTCGGCCCCAATCCCCGCTGACAGCCATTGAACACGGGCGGGCTTGACGGCCCGCGCTCCGGCACGCTATCACCTGCCCGCCGCGGCGGAGGTCGCGGCCTCGTCTTCCCCGCCAAGGACGGCAACCGGAGGCGGTTCCTCGCGTAGAGGATCGCCGACGGCGACGGATCACGGTCGCTCGCGGTGTCATTGCCGACGCCCGGCTCCCCGTCGCCTATATTGTTCGCCTGATCCACCCTCGGGCCCGCCCCAACCCTTTCCGGCAGGGGTCGGCGCCCGGGCCAACCACGCGCCGCTTCCCACCGTTCACCCACCCGGGCGCGACACACGACGACCGAGCAACGACGCAGGAGCCGATTCCCCGTGCACATCCTCACGAAGATCCTCGCCGTGTTTGCCGCGCTCCTCGCCGTCGGCTTGTCGGCCCTGACGATCGCCTACACCGCCAACGCCGACCGGGTCCGCGCCGACTACCAGGCCCAGGTGCTCCGGGCCCAGCAGTTCGAGGCCCGCGCCGCCGAGGCCTCCGCGAACGCCCAGAATGCCATCGCGCAGATCCAGGCCGAGAGCGACGTGCTCCGCGAGCAGGTCGCCGCCCTCCAGAGCGACGCCTCCCAACTCCGCCAGAACAACGCCCGCCTGCTTACCGACGCCCGCCAGGCCCAGGCCGCCGAGCAGTCGGTCCGCTCCAAGATCGACCAACTCGCCGCGACCAGCGAGACCCTCTCGCGCATCGTCGCCTCCTACCGCGACGAAGTCGCCACCCTGCGCACCAACGAACTCCGCTACGCCCGCAACGAGACCCAGCTCTCTGACCGCATCAACGACCTGACCGGCCAACTCGAGGTCGCCCTCGAGAACAACCGCGCCCTCCAGGAGCAACTCGTCGAGGTCCGCACCCAGCTCGCGACCACCGAGTCCGGCGGCACGACCGCCTCCGGCCGTCAGGGCGGGGCCCTCGCCGCCGCCACTCCCCTCCGCGCCCGCGTCACGGGCGTGCAGCGCGGACCCGCCGGCGAACTCCTCGTCGAGATCAACGCCGGCTCCAACGACCAACTCCGCTCCAACACCGAACTCTCGCTCGTCCGCGGCGACCAGTTCCTCGGCAAGGTCCGCCTCACCCGCGTCGAGCCCCAGGGCGCCATCGGCGTCGTTGACTTCCTCGGCCGCCCCAGCCGCGAAGTCCGCGCGGGCGACACCGTCGTCAGCATCATCCAGTGATCCGCTCTGCTGCCCGCTCCCCTTGGCCGCTGCCACTTCTGAGGATTGATCCATGAGCCAGTTCGGCATGCAGATGCCCGGCGCCCGCGCCAAGCGAGCCGCCTCCATCAACGTCTACACCGGCCTCTTCTTTGTCGCCACGGTCGCCCTGCTCGCCGCCTGCGCGATGGCCTACCTCAACGGCGCCAAGATCGCCCCCGACGGCCAGCCGTGGAAGATCCACGACGACAGCCGCATCACCCTGCCCAGCAACTGAGCGGAACCCAACCTCCGACCTTCGACCCCGCCCCGGCCCAGCGTCGGGGCGTGTCATTTCCGGCCCATTCCTGCGCCAACCCGCTTTTTCCCGGCCCTTCGGGTCAGGCGGCCACCCTATCTTTCCGATAACCTCTCCAGAGTCCGATTCTTCCCGGTCTCGCGCGATCCGATCCCCCTCTCCCGCCTTCCCCCGAGAGCCGCACCTCCTTGCCCCTCGTCGACTCCCTCCTCAGTCTGTTCAGTGTTGATATGGGCATCGACCTCGGCACCTGCAACACCCTCGTTGCGGTCCGTGGCGAGGGCATCGTGCTCAACGAGCCCTCCGTGGTCGCCGTCCGCAAGGGCACAAACCAGGTCCTCGCCGACGGCAACGCGGTCGGCTGGATGGCCAAGGAGATGCTGGGCAAGACGCCCGGCTCCATCACCGCCGTGCGCCCCCTGAAAGACGGCGTGATCTCCGACTTCGAGATCACCGAGGCCATGCTCGCCTACTTCATCCGCAAGGTGAACGGGCGCACGCGCTTCTACGGCCCGCGCGTCGTCATCGCTGTGCCCTCGGGCATCACCGCCGTCGAGAAGCGCGCCGTGCTCGACTCCGCCGAACGCGCCGGCGCACGCAAGGTCTTCCTCGTCGAAGAGCCCATGGCCGCCGGCATCGGCGCCGGACTCCCCATCGTTGAGCCCACCGCCAGCATGATCGTCGACATCGGCGGCGGCACGACCGAGGTCGCCATCATGTCGCTCGCCGACATCGCGACCTGCGAATCCATCCGCGTCGCCGGCGACGACTTCGACGAGTCGATCATCAGTTACCTCAAGAAGACCTACAACCTCATGGTCGGCGAGCAGACCGCCGAACGCGTCAAGATCGACATCGGCAGCGCGTTCCCGCTCGAGCAGGAACTCACGATGGACGTGCGCGGCCGCGACATGGTCTCGGGCCTCCCGCGCAAGATCACCATCACCTCCGAAGAGATCCGCGAGGCGCTGCAAGAGCCCGTCACCGCGATCATCGAAGCCGTCACGCGCACCCTCGAGCGCGCCGAGCCCGAACTCGCTGCCGACCTCGTCGAGAACGGCATCTGCCTCGCCGGCGGCGGCGCGCTCCTTCGCGGCATCGACAAGGTCATCCACAACGCGACTGGCCTCGAAGTCCGCGTCGCCGACGACCCGCTCACCTGCGTCGCCCGCGGCACGTCCATCTACCTCGAACACCTCGAGGAGTGGAAGAACACGCTCGAACAAGACATGGAAATGTGACGAGCAGGCCGCAGGGAACAGGCAGCCGGCAGCAACATCCGGAGAATTCGATGGCCACGAGCATCGAAAGGTACCGAGATCTGTTGGCCCGGCAGCGAGCGTTCCAACTCGGTCTGCGCGTTCACGCCGCCACCGAGAACTTCCCGAAGCAAGAGCAATTCGGCCTGACAAACCAGATGCGTCGATCGGGCGTGTCTATCGCCGGCAACTCGCCGATCTCATCGTCAGCGCCGAACGAGTCCTCGCAGGGCTGATCCGAAGCATCGAACGAACCTCGCGGTAGTCTCCTCGTTCTTCCCTGTGCCCTTTGCCTCGTGCCTGGTGCCTCCGACATGGCCCGACCACGCACAAACCCCCGTCGTTCCCTGCTCATCGCCGCCGCGGTCTTCCTGATCCTCGCGCTCCTGCCCTCCCGGCTCACCGGCACGCTCACGTCGTACGCCGCCGAGCCCGCGCTGATCGCGCTGGCGCCGCCCGCGCGGGTCTTCTCGTACGTCGCCAACTTCCTTCGGCCGCCCGGCTCCGCGGGGCTCTCCGACGACGAGGCCGTCCGCGAGATCGAGATCGCCCGCGACGACTACCTCCGCCGCTGGCGCCACGCCGAGCAGCGCATCGACCAACTCGAAGCCCAACTCGCCGAGATGCAGGGCGGCCGCGCGCTCTTCGCCGACATCCCCTTCACGCCCTTCGCCACGCCCGTCATCGCCCGCGCCACCGACCCGACCAGCGGCGTGCTCACCGTGCGAGGCGGGCGCGACCGGGGCATCACGCCCGGCGCCGTCGCCGTCAACACCAGCGTGCACCTCGTCGGCCGCGTCTCCGCCGTCAACGCGCGCACCAGCGACGTCCTCCCCATCACCCACCCCGCGACCAACTGGATGCGCGTCGCGATCGACCCCGCCGACGACGCGCCGAACGCGCCCGTCGCGCGTGCGCAGGTCCAGCCCGTGGGCGAAGGCCTGCTCCGCGGCGAACTCGACGCCGACTCGTCCCCCGTCGAGCCCGGGCAGGTCGTCCGCCTCGCCGACGACACCTGGCCGCGCAGCGCACAGATGCTCATCCTCGGGGAGATCGTCGAGGCGGCGCCGCGCGACTCGCAGCCCCTGCGCACCGTGATCACCGTGCGTCCCGTCATCGACCCGACGCGCGTGAGCCAGGTCTCCCTCTGGATCCCCGACGATTCCCGCCCCGCCGACGCCGGAGGCGCGCCGTGAACTGGATCGCTTTCGCCCTCGCCGCGTGGCTCGCGCTCGGCGCCGAACTCGGGCTCAAGCCCGCGCTCGCGCTCGGCTCGACGTCCGTGGCGCCCTCCTTCGCGTTCATCCTGCTCGCGTTCGTCGCGATGTGGGCGCCGCCCGTCGCCGTCTACACCGCGGCGCTCATCGTGGGCGCCGTGCTCGACCTCACCCACCCGCCCGCGACCGACGGCGGGCTCTCCTCCGTGGTCGTCATCGGGCCGTACGCGCTCGGGTGCCTCGCGGGCTGCTACGCCGCCGTCACGGCGCGCGGCGTGCTCATCAAGCAGAATCCGCTCTCCTTCGCGTTCCTCGCGCTCGTGCTCACGCTCGTCGCGCACGCGGTCGTGCTCACGCTGCTCCGCGTGCGCGCGTCGTACGACGACCTCGCGGTCGCCTTCACCAGCGAGGTCGGCGTCCGCCTCTCGTCGACGCTCTACACCGCGGTCGTCGCGCTGCTCGTCGGGCCGCTGCTCCGCCTGCTGATCCCGCTCTTCGGGTTCCCCGCGACCTTCGCCTCGCGCAACCGGCGGTACTGATCCGCCCGCCTGCGCCTATCTTCTTCCATGACCATCTTCGCGAAGATCATCGCAGGCGACATCCCCAGCCACAAGGTCTACGAGGACGACCACGTCTTCGCGTTCCTCGACATCGGCCCGCTGAGCGAGGGGCACACGCTCGTCATCCCCAAGGAGCCCGCGGCCACGATGGACGCGCTCTCCGACGAGGCCGCCGCCGCGCTCGGCCGTGCGCTCCCGCGCCTCTGCCGCGCGATGATGAAGGCCACCGGCGCCACCGAGTACAACATCCTCCAGAACAACGGGCCGATGGCGCACCAGGCGGTGTTCCACGTGCACTTCCACATCATCCCGAAATACGACGAGCCCGACCGCGCCGCGAAGGGCGAGGGACTCGGCGTACGCTGGCCCTCCGGCAAACTCGACGCCGAACAGGGCAGGGCCCTCGCAAAGAAGATCGCCGACGCGGTGTGAGCGGTCAGAATTCGCCGACGACGATCAGTGCGATCCCGAAGATCGACGCCGCGACGAACAGCCCGCCCAGCACGGCCTGGTTCTCCCAGTACTCCTTGCTCGTGCGCCCCGCGGCGAGGAGCGATTCCGGGAGCGCGCCGGCGCGTTGCTCGTCGGACATCTTCGCGGCGGCTCGTCCTGCCCCGAGAGCGACGATGCCGATCAGCAGTCCCAGCACCGGATAGCCCGCAAAGAAGAGATGGACCTCGGATGAAGTGATGACCCTTGCGAGACGCATTCCCACGATCGCCAGCGGATACGCCAGCATGAACGGGAAGATCACCCGTGCGAGCCGTCCCCAGAACGCGAGTGTGGGATCACGCGCCTCGGCGAGGAGCATGACCGGGCCGCTGAAGAGTCTCTTGTATCGCGACATCGCGGTGCTCAATAGTCTCGCCCCTGCGCTCCGCTCGGCGTGTCGTGAAGACGACGCAAAATTGAAGGTACAGCGTTCGTCCTGCACGACGCAAGCCCTCCTTTCACCTTCTTCCCCGTGATTCTTGCCCCTTTGGTGTGGCGCCGGCATCTCAGGTTGTTGCTATCCCCTACCCGTGACCGTGCTTACACCACGCTGGAGAGTTTATTCACCGCGTTGAACGCCGCGACCTTGTAGCACTCCGCCAGCGTCGGGTAGTTGAACACCGCGTCGACGAAGTAGTCCACCGTCGCGTTGAACGCCATCGCGGCCTGCCCGATGTGGATGATCTCGGTCGCGCCCATGCCGATCGCGTGCACGCCCAGCACCGTGCGGCTCTCCTGGTGCACGAGCAACTTCAGCATGCCCGTCTCGTCGCCCATGAGTTGCGCCCGCGCGATCTCGCGATAGTGCGCCACGCCCGCCTCGTAGGGGATGCCCTCTTCGGTTAGTTGCTGCTCGGTCCACCCGACCATCGACACCTCGGGGATCGAGTAGATGCCGTAGGGAAACAGTTTGCTCGCGCTCTCGACGCGCTTGCCGAACATCCGCGAGGCGCAGATGCGCCCCTGCTCCATCGACGTGCTCGCGAGCGCCGGGAAGCCGATCACGTCCCCGATGGCGTACACGCCGTCGACCGAGGTCTTGTAGTTCTCGTCAACTTCGATGCGCCCGCGCGCGTCGGCCTTCACGCCCGCCGCCTCGAGGTTCAGCCGGTCGGTGTTGCCCTGCCTTCCCACGGCGTAGAGCACGCAGTCGGCGTGCAGGGTCTTGCCCGATTCGAGCGTGATCTCGCTCATCCTGTCGACGTTCACCCGCGCGCCCGGCGGCGGATCGATCACGCGGATCTTCACGACCTTCTCGCCAAGCCGCAGCGTCATCCCCTGCTGGCGCAGCGTGTACTGGAGGGCCTCGCCGATCTCGTCGTCGAGGAACTCGAGGATGGCGTCGCGACCTTCCACCAGCGTGGTGCGCACGCCCAGACGCTGCATCATCGAGGCGTATTCGGTGCCGATGACGCCGCCCCCGACCACGATCAGCGATCGCGGCACGTCGTCGAGACGCAGCAGCGTGTCGGAATCGACGATGTTCCGGTCGTCGAAGGGGATGTGGTCCGGCCGCGCGGGGCTCGTGCCCACGGCGATGACGATCTTCTGGGCGCCGATCCGCTCCGTGCGCCCGTCGTCGTTGGTGACCGCGAGTTCCGTGGGGCTCTCGAACGACGCGCGCCCGTTGATGACCGCGATCTCGTTCGCAATCAGGTGGCGGCTCAGCACGTCGACCTCGGCGGCGATGACCTTGCGGCAGAACGCCGTGAGGTTCTCGAACCGCGCGAGCCGCGCGTTGCGGTCCGGGTCGGCGCTGGCGCGGAACGGGT
>JBQLZI010000061.1:0-10746 GCA_052168195.1 Phycisphaerales bacterium | reverse complement strand
GGCCGTTCCCTGGCCGCCTGGATCAGAACTGGCGGTTGGTGGGCGGCGCGCCGAAGACGTCGTTGCCGAAGTTGCGGTCGAGGAGGAAGCCAAAGCCGTAGGACACTCGGAAGCCGTTGCGGATGACCGCGAGCGGGGTGGCCCACCAGTTGGTGCCGATGACGATGTGGTCCTCGGCCTTGAGGAAGATGTCGGGCTGGGTGCCTTCGTAGATCGCGCGGAGGTTGAGGCGGACGGTGCCCTCACGGTCGCGGCCGATGCGGCGGATGAGGTCGACGCGCTCGGGGATGGCGAGCGGGCCGAGGCCGCCCGACGACGCGATTGCCTGCTTGAGGGTCATGCGCCCGACGGAGGGGAGCACGAACGAGCCGCCGCGGAGCGAGCCGGGGCCGGAGATGTAGAAGAAGCCCTGATCGGGCGGGGGCACGCTGATGATGTCGCCCGGGCGGATCACGATGTTGTACTCGGCCACGCCCGCGAGGAGGGGCTTGGTGGGCACCTCGATGATGCGCTGGGTGACGAGGGGGGCTTCCTGCTCGCCCTCGGCGGTGTCGGTCTGTGCCGACGCGTTGCGCTGCACCTTGACCCAGCGGCCGTCGAGGAACATCCAGTTCGAGTCGCCCAGGTTCTCGTCGCCCGCGTCCTGCTGAGGAGCGGTGGTGTCCGGGAGATCGATCGGCGGCGGGGCGGCCTGGTCCTGCTGGGGCTCGTCGTCGACGCGCTCGGGCTGGGCGGAATCGTCCCACGCGGCGAGGGCGGTCATGTTGGGCTGGCCGCCGCCCTCAGGGCGGGTGAGTTCGTCGATCAGGTCGCGGAGGTCGGTGCCCTCGGGGGTCGGCTCGGTGGGGCGGGCCGGGTTGCGCGGCTGCACGCCCGGGCCGCGGCCGCCGGGCACGCCCGACTGGATCTGATCGTCGAGGGGCACTTGGCGGATGATCCGGACGACGGGGATCGACGGCGGGACGCCGCCGGCCTCGGTGAGGGCCTCCAGCAGGCGGTAGTTCGGCTCGGGGATCCGGTAGCGGCCCACGCCGGGGATGGCGCCGAAGACGCCGAAGGTTGGGTCGCGCGCGGTGAGCGGGGTCACGGCCACCAGCGGGGGCTCGTTGGAGATCTCCCGGTCAACCACTTCCTGCGCGATGCGGTCGATGGTTTCCTCGACCGTCAGCCCGGCGATGGGCACGCGGCCCAACTGGGGGATGTCGATGGTGCCCGCGGCGTCGACCTGACGCTCCACGATGTAGGGCTGGCCGACGACGATGAAGTCGAAGATCTCGACGCGCATCAGGTCGCCCGGGCGGACCTCGAAGTCCTCCACCACGGGGACGAGGTCGTCGGGAGTGATCTCGGAGACCTCGACGTAGGCGCCCTCATCGCGTTCGATGACCTCGATGCGGTCGAGGATCGGCACGATGGTGGGGGTCTGCTCCCAGCGGCCCACGACGCTGGGGTCCATAAAGGCGTCGTTTTCGCAGCCGGCCATGAATGCCGGAGAAGCGAGGCCGGCGCCCGCCAGGGCGGAGATCACGAGGGCGCGGACCCGCCCGGACGTCTGAAGTCGTTTGAAGGTCGACATGGTGCTCACAAGACCCGCTCCCACTGGGGTTCTTCCTGCTCTGGCGCGCTCGCCGACCACGGGTGATCGGACAGAGCGCAATCGGACGAATCGACCCCGCTTCGTCAGCGGACGCCCGAAGTGATTTGCACGAACCGGGCCGACGGAAAGTTCGGCCGGCTCCGAGGTTCCCGTGCTTTCCGCCGAACGCGCAAGTCTTGCCTGCCCGCGGGCTCTCCCCACGCGGACAGCAGGCCGCGCCGGCGGCTTTCCGAGCCGCACAACCTAGCACCCCCGGCGGGGGTGTCAACGCCCGAAGGCCCTGCCCGAGCCCCCGGAGCACCCGCCGGCCCCCCGCGGGCGGACGATCGACCCGCTCGGAATCCCTCAAATTGTCGCACGAGTTTTTCGTTCCGGTCGGTACATTGCGCTTCTCCACGCACCGCCCCCTATTGGTGGACCGCCCACCGCGAACGGAGACCTGGATGCGAACCGTCGTCACCGCACTTCGTGCGGCCCTGTTGTTGTTGCTGACCGCGTCCGCCTTTGCACAACCCGAGCGATATCTCGACTCACCCACGGGATGGGGTTACCTCTACGGAGCGACGCAGACCCAGATCAACAGCCAGAACGGCGCCGGATCGCGCGTGACCAACCTCGAACGCGTCGGCACGACCAACACCTACGACATGGTGGTGGTCGACAACGGAGGCCCGTTCGCGGCGACGGGAACCGTCGCCGTCTACAACCAGACGCTCGCGCAACTCAGCAACTACCTCAACGCCAACAACCGGCGCATCCTCGACATCGAGGTCGACGAGATCGCCGGCGCCGAGCGCTTCACCGCCGTCACGGTCCCCAATTCGGGAACCACCGCCGCCTCGGGCTGGGGCTGGCTCGTGCGCGTGAGCGCACAGCAGATCGACGACTGGCTGACCGACAACCCGAACCTGCGCCTCGTCGACATCGAGCGTTACACGCTGGGAGGCACGCCCTTCTACTCGGTGGTCGCGATCCCCAACACCGGCGCGAACTTCCGGCCATCTTGGGGCTACGCGCTCAACCGCACGCCCGACCAGATCACGACGATTCTGTCCGGCGGGAGCGGCTCGTGCATCATCGACGTCGAACTGGAATCACCCGGCTCGGTGCTCACGCCGCCGCGCTTCAACATCATCTATGTGAACTCGCCGGTCGGCGCCGGATTGTGGTGGTATCCGTCGCTCACCTCTGACCAGGTCAATGACGCGCTCAACCAGAACGGCGCACGCCTCGTCACCTTCCACCGCTGGACGACCTGGTCCGGCGCGACGCGCTGGGCGGTTTCGATGATGGACAACGCCAACGCCGAAACGCGTCGCGTGCGCGGCATCCTCGCGAACCGCCAGAGCGAGGGCGTCTACGGGTTCAAGGTGAAGCGCGTCGGCGGAAGCACGATCGCGGCCCTCAACGACACCTACGCGTTCGAGCCCGCGAGCACGCTCAAGATCGCCCACGCGGCCGCGCTAATCCGCCTCGCTTCGCTCGGACAGGTCGACATGGAGACGGTCCTCAACTACCAGAACCCATGCGATTCCGACGCGTGCCCCAACACCCACTTCTGCGAATTCGGGCCCAACCGAAACCTCGATTACATCCTCGAGCGCATGCTGCGCGTGTCCGACAACACCGCGACGCAATACATCCGAAACCTCCTCGACGACGGCAACGGCGCGTTCAGCGGCGTGAACGACTTCATCGCGTCCCAGGGCCTTTCGTCGAGCACCGGCGTCAGCCACGACATCGGCTGCTTCGCGCCGACCGAAGGCACGCCCTCCAACGCGTTCACGGCCAACGACGCGGTGCTTCTGTACGAGCGCATCGCCAACGGCTCGATCTTCAACACCGCGTGGCGCGACGAACTCTTCAACGATCGCATGATCAACTGGCCGCGCGACCGCGACAGCGACGGCTCCGCCTTCATCAGCCTGCGGTCGCTCCTCGACGAGGAAATGGACGCGACCGACCTCCAGCCCAACGAACGCGCCGACTTCCTCGACCAGATGCGCCTCGCGTACAAGGCCGGGGGTTACGGCTGGGCGACGAAGAACTTCCCCGAGACCTTCTGGGGCTCGCTCGCCGGATGGGCCCAGTTCCCCCACATCACCGTCTTGAACGGCATCCGCCTGCCCACCCAACGCCAGTACACGTTCGTGATGTACCAGGACTGGGCGACCAATGTGCCCGGCGCAGAAGCGGTCTACGCCGATGTGATGGAACTGCTGCGTACGCCGATCCGCGACGCGGTGCAATCGTGGGACGACGCGTGCACGCCGCCCGCCGTCACCATCGTGAACACGGATGTCTCAGTCCCAGAGGGTTCGCAGGTCTCGATCCCCACGCTTCTCGGCGGATCGACCACCAGCCGCACGTTCCAGTGGGAGAAGTTCAACGGCTTCGTCTGGGAAACGCTCAGCGACGCACCCGGCGAGTACGCCGGCACGCAGACCGGCACGCTCTCCATCCTCAACGCCATCCCGTCGCAGGCCGGGCAGTACCGGTGCCTCGTCCTCAACTACTGCGGCATCGACCTCAGCCCCACCGTGAATGTCGCCGTCACCCCCGCGTGCGACGGCGACTCCAACGGCGACGGGATCGTCAACTTCGCCGATCTCAACGCCGTGCTCGCCTCGTTCGGCCAGTCCGTCCCACCCGGGACCGGCGGCGACGTGAATGGCGACGGCGTCGTCGACTTCGCCGACCTCAACGAGGTGCTGACGAACTTCGGGGTGGAGTGCGGCTAATCCCCGATTCCCCGCCCCTCCCCCCTACCATCCCTCGATGACTTCCCCCGGCGCTCCGTCTCCCGCCACTCCCGCCCCCTCCGGCGCCCCCGGCGCCACCGCCTCCGCGGCAGCCCTCGACCGAACGCTCGCGCGGCACCCCCGCGCGCTGGGCGGCGATCCCGTCCGCCTGCTCGACAAACCCGCGTTCTCCCTCTCGGGCATGGTCCTGAACAACGCGGCCGACGCCGGGCAGGCCGCCTCGCGCCAGCACGTCGCGCCCAAGCGCAAGCCCAAGTGGCTCAAGGCCAAGATGCCCGGCGGCCCCAAGTACACCCAGCTGCGCGACCTCCTCAAGGAGCACTCGCTCCACACCGTCTGCGAAGAGGCCAACTGCCCCAACATGGGCGAGTGCTGGGCGCGCGGCGTCGCCACGATCATGATCCTGGGCGACACCTGCACCCGCTCGTGCGGCTTCTGCAACATCAAGACGGGCAAGCCCAACCCCATCGACCCCGACGAGCCCCGACGCGTCGCCGAGTCCGTGCGCATCATGGTCGAGGGCGCCGGCCTGCGCCACATCGTCATCACCAGCGTCGACCGCGATGACCAGCCCGACGGCGGCGCCGCGCTGTGGGCCGAGACCATCCTGCGCACCCGCGAGGCCTCCCCCGGGCTGTCGATCGAGGTCCTCATCCCCGACTTCAAGGGCGACTGGAAGGCCCTGCAGAAGGTGATCGACGCGCGGCCCGAGATCCTCAACCACAACCTCGAGACCGTGCCGCGCATGTACCCCGCGGTGCGCCCGCAGGCCAAGTACGACCGTTCGGTGGAACTGCTCCGCATCTGCAAGGAGCAGGGCCTGGTCACCAAGACGGGGATCATGGTGGGCATCGGCGAGCGCGACGACGAGGTCCTGTGGCTGATGGACGACCTCCAGGCCCGCGCCCAGACCGACATCCTCACCATCGGGCAGTACCTCCAGCCCACGCGGAATCACCTGCCGCTGAACCGCTGGGTCACGCCCGAGCAGTTCGACCGCTTCCGCGACATCGGCCTGGCCACCGGGTTCAAGGTCGTGGAGAGCGGCGCGATGGTCCGCTCGTCGTACCACGCCGACATGCAGGTCGACCAACTCATCGGCAAGGACCGCGAGGGCTACGACAAGGTCCGCGCGCTGATCGCGCAGTCGCAGAAGCAGCCCTGACGCGATATAGTGAGATGAGCATGCCTTCGCACACGGAAGATCCCATTTGCATCTCAATCGTTCTCTGTGATCAGATCTTTCGAGACGAAGTCACCAAAAAGCTTCTCCTTGTCGGCACATTCAACCGGATCTCAGCGTCAAAGCTTCCGGCTCCCCTGCCGAAAATGGCTGTCTTGCTAACTTTGACGAACGGCAAGGGATCGAAGGACTTATCGGTCTCAATCGAGCACGAAGCCTCAGAGACGATTGTTGCGGAGATGAGTGGCCCGTTCGAGATGACGAATCCGCTGGCGATTGTCGATATCCATATCGAGTTTCAGAATCTTGCTTTTCCTCAGGCCGGGAAGCACTGGATTATGGTCCGGTCCGGTGGCAGAATTATCCAGCAGCGGCCATTTGAGGTCTCCGTGTCCACGAACCTACCCGAGGCTGGCGATGATCGAAACGCGTAAGAAGAATGTCGACAGCCAGCAGGCGGTGATTCAGACTGAGTCTTCCAGCGCTCGCTGGCATATCGTCCAAGAGATCCGCTCGACGCCGCCCGTGCATGACGCGCGTGACGGAGTCGCGAAAAGCGCTCCGAGCCGAGCGGACCTGCTTAATCTGGCCGCTTCGGGAAAGTGCTCTCCACCTGCGGAGTGGTGGGATGAGCAGACTGATCCTTTCGCGCCCAACGAATAGATGCCGTGACGGATGGCAATCCAGAACTTCGACTGGGTTGTATCGTATGGGCATCGGTTGCTGATCCTCGTGGTCGCGTAAAGAGCAACCCGCGTCCGCTTGTCGTCGTTACACCTACTGATGAGATCATTCTCGATGAGCCCTTCGTCGCTGCTGCAGTGACCACGACATTCGCGCGACCGCTAACCCCCGAATCGATCGAACTCCCTTGGTCGCCCTACGGCCATCCGGCAACTCGACTCAAGCGAGAATGTGTAGTGCAGTGCAACTGGCTGGTCAGGATCCGTGCAAGTGATGTGGGCGAGATCAAGGGCTATGTGCCTGGCAGGACTTTGAACAAGATTCTTGCCCGAATAGCGGAATTGACGCACGAGTGATACCTTGCGCAGCCCTATGGCCCGGCGCCTTCCGAGAAGATCCAACTCGTTCGTCTCAAGCCGGGCCGCCGCCCAGTTGTATGCCGGCGTGTTCCTGCTCTTCGCGCCCATCGGGCTGCTGATCGCGATGTGCCAGACCGAGCCGTGGGGCTGGGCCGCCGGGCTCTACTCCGCCGCGTTCGCGGGGTGCATCGCGCTGGGCTGGGTCTACGCCATCAACCGTCGGCGCTACTGGCTCATCGCGCCGCTGATCCTCGTGCCCTCGTTCGCGGCGCCGCTGTTCTTCCGCCCCGCGCAGTGGGTCGGGCTCTACCAGATCGGCGCGGACTATCCGCGGGCCGTGCGCATGATCATCCTTGCGCTGCTTGTCGCGGCGTGCATCTCCGTCGGGTTTGTGCTGGTCATCCGCTATGTGCAGTCGACGGAGAGCAAGGCCGCGAAGGACCGGGCCGAACTCGACGTGGCGCAGAAGATCCACGACACGCTCGTGCCCGCGATCGACCTTGAATGGGGCCGCGCGCGGGTGATCGCCAGATCCACCGCGAGCGAGCGCATGGGCGGCGACCTTGTCGACGCGTTCGTCCGCGACGACCAACTCGATCTCGTGATCGCCGACGTCTCGGGCCACGGCGTGGGCGCGGGGGTGGTGATGGCGATGGTGAAGAGCGCCCTGCGGGCCCGCCTCGACGACGATCACCAGACCCCCCTGCCCGACCTGCTCGCGGGCGTGAGTCGCGTCGTGTGCTCGTCGGTCAGTTACGGGATGTTCGTGACGATGACGTGCGTGCGCCTGCGCACGAGCGGGGAGTGCGAGGTCGCGATGGCCGGGCACCTGCCCACGCTCATCCGGCGCGACGACGGGGCGATCGAGTCGCTCGACAACGAGTCCCTGCCCATCGGCGTGCGCGCCGACGAGGAGTTCGTCAGCGTGAACACCCGTCTGGGCGCGGGCGACCGCCTCGCGCTCTACACCGACGGGCTGACCGAGACCGCCGACGAGCGCGACCGCTTCTTCGGGATCGACGGCATGCGCAACGCGCTGGCCGCGACCGGGAGGTCGGACCTCGAAACCGCGTTCTACGCCGTGCTTGCCGCGGTGCGCGACCATGGCCCGACGCGCGACGACCAATCGTTGTTGCTCGTCGAAGTTGGCTCCGCCTAACCCGTCCGGTCCGCTACGCTCCTCGCGTGGACGATCTCCCCTCGCATCTCCCAGCCCTGCCCGCCGACGGCGCCCTCGACCCGGCCATCGTCGCCGCCCTCGTCAAATCCCTCGAACTCAAGGACGGCGCCACCGCATCGCACACCTGGCGGGTGGTGCTCTACACGCGGGCGATCGCCGAGGCCGCGGGCATCGACCATGACGGCATCGGGCGCATCACCGTTGCGGCCGCCCTGCACGACGTGGGCAAGATCGACATCCCCGATGAGATCCTGCAGAAGCCGGGCAAACTGACCAAGGACGAGTTCGACGTCATCAAGACCCACGCCGCGGTCGGCCACGACCGGCTGACGCGCATGGGCGTGCGCGACCCGGTCGTGCTGAACCTCGTGCGGCACCACCACGAGCGTGTCGACGGCGGGGGCTACCCCGACGGGCTTTCGGGCGACGAGATCCCCATCGGCGCTCGCTACTTCGCGGTGGTCGACACGTTCGACGCCCTCACCAGCGTGCGCCCGTACCGCACGCAGGTGGGCGACGACGCGGCCAAACGCGCCATCGAGATCATCACCAAGGATGTTGATTCCCACTACGCCGTCGAGGCGGTGGACCTCTTCGTGAAGCAGTTCGAGCGCGGCGCGCTGGACTGGATCCTGCACTACTTCAACGACGAGAACCCCGCCCCCGACTACGCGGGCGGGCCGAGCGCCCTGGCCGACGCGGTGAAACGCTTGCGGGGCGAGGACGAGCCCCTGAATTCCGCATCGGAATGAGGTCGGACGGCCCTACACTGGCCGCATGAGCCCCAGCACCTCTCCCGCTTCGTCCGTCGCCGCCCCCACTCCCATGCGCGAGCGTGACGACCGCGCCGCGAAGATCCTCGAGCGACTCGGGCTGACCGCCTCCGACCCGCTCGCGAAGACCTTCCTCGCGCCCCTGGACGCGCGGTCGGACATCGAGAACGGCTCGCTCGTGGTGAGCGAGAACCCGGCGAACGGCCGGCCCCTGGCCGCCGTGCGGCTGATGGGCAAGGACGACTACGAGCGGGCCGCGGAGAAGGCCCACGAGGCGTTCAAGCAGTGGCGCACTGTGCCCGCGCCGGTGCGCGGCGAGATCGTCCGCCGCATGGGGAACGCCTTCCGCGACCACAAGGACGACCTGGGCGCCCTGGTCACCCTCGAGATGGGCAAGATCCTGCCCGAGGGCAAGGGCGAGGTGCAGGAGTGCATCGACATCGCCGACTTCGCCGTCGGCCTCTCGCGCCAGTTGTACGGCCTGACCATCGCGAGCGAGCGCCCGAGCCACCGCATGTTCGAGCAGTGGCACCCGCTGGGCGTGGTCGGCGTGATCACGGCGTTCAACTTCCCCGTCGCGGTGTGGGCGTGGAACGCGATGCTCGCGGCGGTCTGCGGCGACGCGGTGATGTGGAAGCCCTCGCTCGCGACGCCGCTCACCGCGCTGGCGATGACCAAGATCGCCCACGACACGATGCGCGAGCAGGACCTCTGGAAGCCGACCGGCGGCGTCGACCCGACCGACCTCTTCCCGCTGGTCATCGGCACGGACAACGAGGTCGGCGAGACGATGACGGCCGACAAGCGGCTGCCGCTCATCAGCGCGACCGGCTCGTGCCGCATGGGTCGTCACGTGGCGCAGCGCGTCGCGGCGCGGCTCGGACGCACGCTGCTCGAACTGGGCGGCAACAACGCGATCATCCTCATGCCCGACGCGGACATGGAACTCGCGAAGCGCGCCGTGGTGTTCGGCGCCGTCGGGACCTGCGGCCAGCGGTGCACCAGCACTCGCCGGCTGATCTGCGTGGGCGGGAGCGAGAAGAAGATCCTCGACGCGCTCAAGCAGGCCTACACCCAGGTGCCCATCGGCGACCCGATGGACGGCGGCACGCTGGTCGGCCCGCTCATCAACGCCGGCTCGGTCGAGCAGATGAAGAGCGCGGTCCGCGCCGCGGTCGAGCAGGGTTGCGAGGTGCTCGTCGGCGGCGTCGATGCGATCGAGGAGTACGACAACAACCCCGGCAACTACGTCGCACCCACCATCGTCCGCGTGCCCAAGGGCAAGGTCCCCCAGATCACCAAGGACGAGACGTTCGCGCCGATCCTCTACGTGTTCACGGTCGACTCGATCGAGGAGGCGATCGACCTCCAGAACGGCGTCGACCAAGGGCTCTCCAGCGCCATCTTCAGCGACTCGTTCCGCTCTGTCGAGCGGTTCCTCTCGCCCGAGGGCAGCGACTGCGGCATCGCGAACGCCAACATCGGCACCAGCGGCGCCGAGATCGGCGGGGCGTTCGGCGGCGAGAAGGACACCGGCGGCGGCCGCGAGAGCGGCTCCGACTCGTGGAAGGTCTACATGCGCCGCCAGACGTGCACGGTGAATTACGGGACCGATCTGCCCCTCGCGCAGGGCATCCAGTTCGGTTGATGGACGGATTCTCGGACCGGAAATTCCGCCCCAAACAGGGAAACAGAACCCCGGGTTTGGGCGTTAGAATGGCCGGACGCGATCGGACGACCGCCGGTTGTCCGATTGCCTGAGAGGAACACAGACCCGCCCGGCTCCGCCGCGGCGACCACGGCTCAAGGAGTGTGCGATGAAACGACGCGGCGGCGCAACGACTTCCCTCATCCTCGGCATCGCGGGCGTCATCGGCGTCGGCGTCGCCGGCGGGATGGCCATCACCGGCACCACCCCCTGCTCGATCATGAGCGCCTGCGGCATCAAGAGCGACGCCAAGGTCGAGACGGTCGCGATGACCGACGCGGCCGCGGGCGCCTGCCCCGTCACCGGTCGCGCCGGCGTGATCGCCGCGTCGACCACTGCGGCCGCCGACTCCGGCTGCTGCTCCGAGAAGACCGAGACGGTGAACGTCGAGACGGTGGCCCTCGCCGACTGCTCGAACGATCCCGAGTGCGCCGTTGACGACGGCGTCGCGTGCTCGACCAAGGGCCCCGATTGCCACAAGGTGCAGCCCGCCGCCGCGC
>JBQLZI010000060.1:0-10845 GCA_052168195.1 Phycisphaerales bacterium | reverse complement strand
GTGGCCGTGGCGGCGGCGCTGTGGACCGTCCGCCGACCCGCGATGCGCGCCGGCATGACTGTTGCTCCGCGCGACGCGATCTCCGGAGCGGTCGGCATCGTCCTTGGCCTGCCGATCATGCTCTCCGTGGGCGTCCTTATGTTCGCCGCCGCGTCGTTTCTCTCCAGAGTCTCCGACGCCCCGCCCCCCGACGAGGCGGCGCACGGCACGCTCCGGCAGATCCTCGACCTGCACGCCGAATCCGGCCTGTCGTGGTGGGCGCTGCCCATCGCGTTTCAGGTCGTCGTCCTCGCGCCGATCCTCGAGGAAGTTCTCTACCGCGGATGCCTCCAGTCCGCCCTCGCGCACCTCCGCATCGGCCCGCGAACCCGCATCGTCGCCGCGTCCGCCGTGTTCGCGTCGATCCACATCTCCGCGGTTCCCTGGCACGCGATGCCCACCCTTTTCGCCGTGGGCGCGATCTGCGGCTACGCATTCGAGCGCACGGGCCGTCTCGGTGCGCCGATCCTCATCCACGCAGCGTTCAACGCGCTGAACCTCGGGATGGCCCTCGCCGCCGCGGGCTGAAACCACCCCCGCCCTCCCCTACCCTTGCCGCCTATGCCCACGCACCGCCCGCGCATCCTGACCGGCGACACCCCCACCGGCGCCCTCCACCTAGGCCACTACGTCGGGAGTCTCGAGAACCGGCTCCGACTCCAGAACGACTACGAGTGCTACTTCCTCCTCGCGAACATGCACGCGTTCACCACGCGGGCCGAGCAGCCGGACGACATCCGCCGCGACACCATCGAGATCGCCAAGGACTGGCTCTCCGTCGGCATCGACCCCGGCCGCAGCGTCATCGTCCTCCAGACCGAGATCCCCGCCATCGCGGAACTCACGTGGTTCTTCGCGATGCTCCTGCCGTTCAACCGCGTGATGCGCAACCCCACCCTCAAGACCGAGATCGAGTCCAAGGGGCTGGGCGACAAGTACTCCTTCGGCTTTCCGATGTACGCCGTCGGGCAGTGCGCCGACATCCTCGCGTTCCGGCCCGAACTCGTGCCAGTGGGCGAAGATCAGGTCGCGCACATCGAGATGTGCCGCGAGGTCGCGCGCCGCTTCGACATCCAGTACTGCAACGTCGATCCCCACGCCGAGGACAAGGACTTCGCGGACCTCGGGGGCGTCTTCCCCGTCCCCCAGGCCCTGGTGGGGCGCATCGGCCGCCTCGTAGGCATCGACGGCGAGCAGAAGATGTCCAAGTCGCTCGGCAACGCGATCTTCCTCGCCGACGACCCCAAGACCGTCCAGAAGAAGGTCAACAAGATCTTCACCGGGCGCCAGTCACCCACCGAGCCGGGCGACACGGGCAACGCCCTCTTCCAGTTCGTCCGCGCCTTCATCCACGACGAAGGCCGCGTGCAGGAACTCGAGGACCGATACTCGAGGGGCGACAACATCGGCGACGGCCACATCAAGCAGGAGGTCGGCGAGGCCATCAACGCCATGCTCGAACCCATCCGCGCCCGCCGCGCCGAACTGGAGGGCAAGAGCGGCGAGGCCGAGGTGCTGGACATCCTCAAGGCCCACTCCGCCAAGGCCAACGCCGTCGCCGAGGAAACCCTCTGGAAGGCAAAAGAAGCCATGGGGTTGGGCTTCTTCCGGCGCGAACTGCGGCCGATCTAAGGCGTCGTACCCCTCTCGATCCCCCACAGGACGAAGCGAGGACCAGAACGATGCGTACCGCCGTGCTTCTCGGACTTCTGATCGCCGCCGCGCCGCTCGCGGCCGCCGCTGCGCCCCCGAAGCCCGTGATCCCCAAGACCCTACCTCGCTCCTCGTTCGGCCTCTCCTATTTCAAGTCCACCGACGAGTTCCTGACGTGGACGCAGAACTACTACCTCAACCCGCGCCCGGACATGCTCGACGAGGCGTTCCGCTTTTTCCTCGACTCCGAACTCGCCCGCGACGAGATCAAGCGCATCGAGATCGCCGCGTTCTTCGGCGCCGCCCTGGCGGAACTCCCCGCGATGGCGCCCGCCGTCCGTGACGCCGCCCTCCGCGACCGCTCGTACGAATCGCTCTTCGCACTCGTCAACGCGCTGTGGCTCGCCGACAACGACGACTGCCGCGCCATCCTTCGCGAACTCGCCGAGAAGGAATCCAATGAGCAGGTCAAGCGGTTCATCAACCGCCGCGTCCAGACGGTGAGCCCATTCGCGACGGACAAGCCCATCGAAACCCTCGGCGAGATGCGAATGCGCTGGGCGCAGTTCGGCGCCACAGGCGACATCGCCATCCCTGAACAGATCAGCGCGATCGTGCTGACCCAGTACGAGACGTCGCCCGAAGCCGAGATCTTCCAGGACACCGCGGAGCAGTCCATCCGCGCCCGCGCCGACCGCCCCGAAGTGCTGGAAGGCCTCCGCCGCGCGATCGAGAAGGCCCAGCCCTCCCCGCGCCGCGAGAAGGCCGTGGAACTCTACGAGGAACTCGCCGGACAACTCCCCGGACCCGCCCCGGCGCCCTGACCAGCCCCGCTGCGCCTCTGGACCCGTGCGTACACTCCGCCTTCGAGTGAACGCACCCCAGACGCCCAGAAGGGCAAGGCGCACGATGTCGAGTTATGTCCACGAGGCGCTCGCGCACGTCGAGCAGAAGAACCCGCACGAGCCCGAATTCCTCCAGGCCGTCAAGGAGGTCTTCGAGTCCCTCGAGCCCGTCTTCGCCAAGCACGACAAGTACCGCAAGGCCCGCATCCTCGAACGCATCGCCGAGCCCGAACGCGTCATGATGTTCCGCGTTCCCTGGATCGCCGACAACGGCGAGCCCCGCGTCAACCGAGGGTTCCGCATCCAGTTCAACTCCGCCATCGGCCCCTACAAGGGCGGCCTGCGCTTCCATCCTTCCGTCAACCTTTCCGTCCTCAAGTTCCTCGCATTCGAGCAGATCTTCAAGAACTCCCTCACCACCCTCCCCATGGGCGGCGGCAAGGGCGGCTCGGACTTCGACCCCAAGGGCAAGTCAGACAACGAGGTCATGCGCTTCTGCCAGTCCTTCATGACCGAACTCCAGCGCCACATCGGCGCTGACACCGACGTCCCCGCGGGCGACATCGGCGTCGGCGGCCGCGAGATCGGCTTCATGTACGGCCAGTACAAGCGTCTCCGCAACGAGTTCACCGGCGTCCTCACCGGCAAGGGCCCCAACTGGGGCGGGTCGCGCCTCCGCCCCGAGGCCACCGGCTACGGCTGCGTGTACTTCGCCGCCGAGATGCTCCAGACCCGCGGCCAGACGCTCAAGGACAAGACCTGCGTTGTGTCCGGCTCCGGCAACGTCGCCCAGTACGCCAGCGAGAAACTCCTCGAACTCGGCGCGAAGGTCGTCGCGATGTCCGACTCGAGCGGCGCGGTGCACGACCCCGAGGGGTTCACGCGCGAGAAACTCGACTGGATCATGGACCTCAAGAACAACCGCCGCGGCCGCATCCACGAGTACGCCGAGAAGTTCAAGTCCGCGAAGTACTTCGAGGCCAAGGACGGCCACACGTCCGAACTCTGGAACATCGACTGTGATTGCGCATTCCCCTGCGCCACGCAGAACGAACTCCACCTCGAAGACGCGAAGAATCTGCTCGCCAACAAGTGCCTGCTCGTCGCCGAGGGCGCGAACATGCCCAGCACGCCCGACGCCGTCGACGCCTTCCGCGAAGCGAAGATCCTCTTCGGTCCGGGCAAGGCCGCCAACGCGGGCGGCGTCTCCACCTCCGGCCTCGAGATGTCGCAGAACTCCCTCCGCCTCTCCTGGAGCCGCGAGGAGGTCGACCAGCGCCTCCACGGCATCATGAAGAGCATCCACACCGCCTGCGCCGAGGCCGCCGAGCAGTTCGGCCACGAGGGCGACTACGACGCGGGCGCCAACATCGCCGGATCCCGTAAGGTCGCCGACGCCATGATCGATCAGGGCGTCGTCTAACCCCGCCGCGAGAGGAAACACCGGGCCGCCCCGGGGCGTACAACACCCCATGGCGAACCCTCTCTCCTTTCCCCGCTTCCCGATCACCCTCGCCGCCCGCGCGCTCGTCGCGTCGTGCGGCGTTGTTTTGTGCGCCCAGACTCCGACGCTCGCCCAGCCGGCCCCGCAGGGGAACACAATCACCCTCGACGCGCTCGACCGGGACACGATCGACGAATCGACGCTCGACAACCTCGTCGCCTGGGCACGCCTCCACGGCTACATCACGCACTTCAACCCCAGCGAGTGGGCGTGGACCACCAACATGCTCGCGTACCTCCGCGACGGCTTTGATCCAGTTGCGCAGGCGCAGAACCCCGGGGAACTCGCCGCAGCGCTCGAGCGACTCGCCAAGCCCGTCGCACCCGCGTCGCTCGTGTGGCCGAGCGACGAAGACCGCCCGCCCCTGCCCGACCTGCGTTCGGGCGCGCGAGGCGAGGTCGGCGCCGTCATCGCCTGGCGCCACGACGGCTTCACGCCCGTGATGGACCAGAACGGCCCGCTGTTCAGCCGGCGCGTCATCTACAACCTCACCGCGAACGAGGCCCTCCGCCTCGGATTCGCGCCCGACAACGCGTACCAGGCCGAACTTCCCGGCGGCGTGACCGTGCGCGTGCCGCACGCCAACTACGTCGACCGCTTCGGGAGCACGCTGCCCAACCCCACGCCGCGCGAGCGCGTACGCAAGGACTGGCCCAACGAGTGGACTTACGCCACCGCGTCCGAACGCCTCGCCGCCGTGTCGTACGCGTGGGGCCTCATCCAGCACTTCCACCCGACGATCGACCGCGAAGCGCTCAATTGGGACGCGGCGCTCCGTGAGGCCATGCGCGACGCGCTGGCCGCGACCGACCGTGAATCGACCCTCCGCATCGTGCAGCGTCTGCTCGCGAAAGTCGGCGACGCGCAGGCGGAAGCGTGGGATCCCAACACGCCCGTGCCGGGCCTCCCGCCCTTCAACGCCGCCGTGATCGACGGCGCCCTGATCGTTACGGGCGTCGACGCGTCCATCGCCGGAGCAGGCGTCAAGAGCGGCGACGAGATCGTCTCCATCGACGGCGTGTCCGCGCGCGACGCGCTCAACGAATGGCGCACGCGCATGGGCGCCGGAACTCCGGAAGCACGCGATGCCCGCGCCGTGCTCGCCGCGCTGTCGGGATTCCCCGCGAGCGCCATCGAACTCAAGGTTCGCGCTAGGGGTGGCGCGGTCCGTGAGGTCACCCTGCCCCGTTCCCGGCCCGCGTTTGTCGCGGTCAACGAGGGCGAGGAGCCGATCCGCGAAGTCGCGCCGGGAATCGTCTACGTGGATGGCTCACGGGTCACCGACGCCCATGTGTTCGTCGACGCCGAGCGCGTCCTCGCCGCGCCGGGCGTCATCTTCGACCTCCGCAGCCCCTTCACCGACATGGGCATGAGCACGCTGGGCTGGGTGGCGCCCACGCAGGGACGCACCAGCGATCAATACATCCACACGCCCATGCACCCCGACCACAACGAGGTGCACATCACGCGGCGCGACACGCGCATCATGCCCAACCCGTTCAACGCAATCGGCAAGGTCGTCTTCCTCGTCGGCCCGGGCACGCGCGGCGACGCCGAGTTCGCGGCGCTCACCATGCAGGACTTCGACCTGGGCATCCTCGTCGGCCGGCACACGGCCGGCGCGCCGGGATGGGTCGCGCAGGGCATCCTGCCCGGCGGGCTCGCGATGACCTGGACGGGGCTCGAATCCCGCTCCGTCACTGGCACGGACATCTTCGGCCGCGGCGTCCCCGTCGACGTCGAGACGATCCCGACTCGCGAGAGTGTTGCAAGCGGCGAAGACGCGGGGATACAGAGCGCGATCCGGGCGCTCAACGAACACTTCGACTCCCTCGAAACGCCCGCGCCGACGCCCTGACCGATCACGGCATCCGCGCCGCCAACTCCAGCGCCATAAGCAGCGCCGCCATCTGATCGAACGCCTTGTTGTACTTCGCGACCGCCGCCTCGACGGCGTCTTCGTCCTCCGCCTCCACGGCGCGGCGGAGCGTCGGCAGAGGCCACGCCGCGTACCCGCTGTCGTCGTCGGGCCCGATGTACAGGTTGCGGTGCCAGCGCCCGTCGCTCTCGGCTTCGGGCAGAACCCACGCACGATCCATCACGAGCAGCAGCCCGTTCACGCTCTGCAGTTTCGTCGCGTCAATCGCGCCCTCGGCGAACGCGTCCCGCACGGCGCCCATCGCGCTGTCCCAGCGACGCTGCAGGAAATCGGCGCGGTCCCGCAGCGCGGTCGGATCGAACCGCACGCCTTTCTCCGTCGCGATATCCCCGAGTTCCGTGATGCGCTCCCGGAAGTCGGCGAATGTCCGCCCGTGATCGACCGGGACAAGGTCCGCGTTCGCGAGCCGCGCCGCGTTGACCGCGACCACCTTCGTCAGTTTCGCCGCGGGCTCATAGTCGGGCAGCACGTGGGTCTGATACCAGTGCAGCGAGTCGTAGACCGAGTGATAGTTGGCGGGCGGCACGCCGCGCACACCGGCGCCGGCGCTGGGCACGCCCAAGTGGAACAGAAAGACCGAATGGTCGGAACCGCCGCCCATCTCGCCCATGCTCGGCGCGAGATCCGCCCCACCCTGCTGGCGGACCCACTCCTCGAGCACGGATGGATCGTCGAGGTCGCCGTTCGCGATCGACGGCACGACGGCCGTCGACTCCGCGATAAGCGTCTTCAGCGAGGGCCATGCGCTCGCGCCGAAGCGCTCGCCCGACACCGCCGCGTCGAGGTTGTAGTAGGCGATCGCGTTGCGCTTGAGGTTGGCCGCGTGGTGCTCGCCCCACTCGGTCGAACCCATCAGGCCGTACTCCTCCGCGTCCCAACCGATGAACATGATCGTCCGCTTCGGGGTCCACCCGTTCTGCGCGGCCTCACCGAAAATACGCGCGAGTTCCATCACCACCGACATTCCTGACGCCGGATCCCACGCGCCGTACACCCACGCGTCGAAGTGGCACCCGATCACCACGGCCCTGTCCGGCTCTTCCGAGCCGCGCAGCACGCCGATCGGATTCGCGATGGTCGTCCGCGCACGCGACTGCGCCACCTTCACGCGCACACGCAGGTCCTCTCCGCCCGTCAGCCGGTACGCGAGGTCCAGTCCTCCCTTCCATCCTTCCGGAACGCTCTCCCCGCGCATCCGCGACAGGATCTCCTTCGCCGCGTCCCAGCCGATGGGCTGCACGGGAATCGTCGGCAATCCGGCGTCCGCCTCGTCGAGGCGTTTCTGCCCGCGAACCGAGGGCCACCCGGGCGTCAGCGGATCGCCGCGGTGCTCGTTGGTGATGATTGAGCCGCGCTGGATCGTCGACCCGTTCGCCCACACGCCGTCCGGGTACCCGTCTCCCCGGCCGCTGTCCGCCGGATCGGTGTAGATGATCAGGCCCGCGGCGCCGGCTTCTTTCGCGAACTTGGCCTTGAATCCCCGGAAGTTGCCGCCGTACCGCGCCAGCACGATCGCGCCGCGCACGTCTACGCCGAGTTCGCGGAGTCTCGCGAAGTCCTCCTTGCGCCCGTAATTCGCGTATACCACGCGGCCCTGAGCCTCCCCGCTGCCGCTGAACGCATTCCACCCGAACTCGTTCTCGGCGACCGCGGAGTGCGGATCCTCGGAAAGCACGCGTTCGCGGATCGGCAGCGTCACGCGCTCCGGCGCGACGATCTCTACTTCCGCGTCGATCGGCTCGGTGAGCAGCACGTCGAACTCTTCGAGGGACGCGTCGAGGCCGAAGCGTGCGAACTGCGAGACCATCCACTCCGCCGTCTTGCGGTTCCGGACCGTGCCTGCCCGGTTCGGCTCGTCGGCGAGCCGCTCGTGGAACCACCGGATCGATTCCTTGTCCACCGCGCCCATGAGGCGGGTTTCCGCGGCCCGCTGCGCCTCCCACGAGCCGGCGCGGAACGACGAGCGGCTCAGCGGCGCTTCCGCGATCGTCTCCAGCGTCTCGGCGGCAGGCGCCGCTCCCATCAACGAACCCGTCAGCGTGACGAGGGCAAACGAACGCAGCAGCGACGGTCGAACCATGGTTTCGGCTCCGGGGAAACGGATCGCGGACAACGGGATATCTCAGGCATCGTCAGGCGGCTCACTGTACCCGATCATTCCCGACAGCCGCTCGACGTCCGCTCGGCGGCACAGCGCGGTCCCCTCGGTCAGGCACGCCGCGGTTCCGGCGGCCACGCCCAGACGGGCCGCTTCGTCCACGCTCGCGCCGCGGGCCAGCGCCAGCGCGATCCCCGCGACCGTGCTGTCCCCCGCGCCGATCGTGCTCCGCACACGCACGAGCGGCGCCGAGAGACGGACCACACCGTCGGCGCTCACGCACAGCAGCCCGCCCGCCCCGAGCGACACGAACACCGTCTCAGACACGCCCCTCGCGCGAAGCGAACGCGCTGCCTCCAGCACGTCCCGATCCGATTCGAGCGACGAGCCCGCGAACGCTTCGAGTTCCGAGACATTGGGCTTGACAAACGACACCCCGGCGTCGGCGGCCCTCGTCAGCCACTCTCCGGACACATCGGCGAGCACCCGCACGCCCTTCTCCCGCGCGTTGTGCCAAACCCGCTCGAACACGCCCTCGGGAACGCCGGGGCACATCGACCCGCTGATCGCGAGGATCGCGCCGCTGCCCCGGCCGCGCAGGCGATCACGCACCGTCTCGGCGACACGCTCGACCTCCGCTTCGGAAAGCGTGGGGCCCGGGAAGACGAACCTGTACAGCGCGTTCGTCGCGCGGTCCTCGACGGCGATGTTCTCGCGCGTCTCGTCGGCGATCTCGACCGCGACCGCGTCCACGCCGCTCGACTCGACGAGATCGCGTAGGCGTGCGCCGCTGACGCCGCCCGCCGTGAACACCGCCGTCGCCTCGCCGCCGAGTTCGCGCACGCCGCGCGCGATGTTGATGCCCCCGCCACCCGGCTCGCGGACCGGACGCTCGCAGCGCAGTTTCTTTTGCGAGACCATCGCGGGCGTCGAGGTCGAGACGTCGACCGCCGGGTTGAGCGTGACCGTCACGATGGGCGTCTGCGCGGGCATCGCACTATGGTGCGCCGGGGGCTGCTTCGGGACAAGCCCCGTCCGGGATCGTCCGCGCGGAACCCGCCGGGGCGTGTCTGCTATAACGGGGCTCCACCCGGTCACCGCCACGCTTTTCCGAATCTGGAGCAGTCGATGCAGATCCGCCGCGCCCTCGCCGCCCCCGCGTTCGTTCTCGCGGCCCTCGCCGGAGGGTGCGCCTCGGGCCCCGCCTCCGCGCAGCCCGCGACGAGCATTCCTTCTCTGCCCTGGCCTTCCAGCGGCGGCGACCCGGTGCCCGAGAACCACTACACCTACTTCGGCGGGTTCGATCTCAGCGACAACGTGCCGACGCCGAAGGAGACTATCGGCCACGACGTCGGGGAGCGCTTCACGCGCCACGCGGAGATCCTCCGGTATCTGACCACGCTCGCCGCGGAATCCGATCGCGTGACTATCGACCAGTACGGCTGGACGCACGAGCGCCGACCCCTCACGCTGGTCACGATCTCGTCCCCCGAGAACCTCCGCAACCTCGACGACATCCTCGCGCGGAACCTGGAACTCACCGACCCCCGCAAGACCGACGCCACGCGGGCCCGGGAGATCGCCGAGCGCAACCCCGCCGTCGCGTGGTTCTCGTTCAACGTCCACGGCAACGAGGCCTCGTGCAGCGAGGTCGCGGTGCAACTCGCGTACACGCTGGCCGCCGCGGAGATCGACGAGGTCCGGGACATCCTCGACAACGTGGTCCTCGTGATCGATCCGATGCTGAACCCCGACGGGCGCGAGCGGTACGTCTCGTTCTTCGACGGCGCATTCGGGACCTCGCCCGACCCTGCGGAGTACACCGCGGAGCACGACGAGCCGTGGCCGGGCGCACGCACGAACCACTACTATTTCGACCTCAACCGCGACTGGCTGTGGATGGTTCATCCCGAGTCGCGGTCGCGCATCGCCGCGTACGCGAAGCGCAAGCCGCAACTGCACATCGATTACCACGAACAGGAGCCGGAATCGCCCTACTTCTTCGGCCCGGGCGACGCGCCGTACAACGCGAACATCCCGGCCGAGACGCGCGAGTGGCTCGACATCTACGGGCAGGCCAACGCACGCGTCTTCGACGAGCGCGGGCTGGAATACTCCACACGCGAGCGGTTCGACTATCTCTACCCCGGCTACGGCAAGGTGCTCCCCGTGTACCACGGCGCGGTCGGGCTGCTCTGCGAGAAGGCGGGCCACGGCATCGCGGGCGTGTCGATCAACGTGCGTGACCGGTACGACCTGCTGCTCCGCGACCGGGTCCGCGATCACTTCCTGACCGCGATGAGTTATCTCGAAACCACCGCAGCCAGGCGTCAGGACCAACTCGAACGCTTCTACCGCTTCCACGAGGACGCGATGGAACTCGCGCCGGGCGAACCCGTCGCCTACGCGATCAGCGCCGCGACCGACCCCGCGCTCAAACAGAAGGTGTGGGATCTGCTCACGCCCCACGGCGTCGAGATCGAAACCCTCGTCGAGGACACGGCGGTTGGCGGGCTCATCGAGTACCGCGACGGCGCGACCGTTGATGACGGAACGCTGGGCGCCGGATCGTGGATCGTCCGCGTCGATCAGCCGATGGGCCGGCTGGTGCGCACCATCTTCGAGCGCATCACCCACGTGGAACACCCCGACACCTACGACATCACCGCGTGGTCGATGCCCGTCGCGTTCGGGCTCGACGCCTACGCGGTGACGCACGCCGAGGTGCTCGATACAACGCCGCTCGACCAGTGGTCGATGCCGCGCG
>JBQLZI010000059.1:0-11043 GCA_052168195.1 Phycisphaerales bacterium | reverse complement strand
AGGAGGCGCCTTCGTCGACCGCGGGCAACGAGATGCTCAAGAACCGCATCGAGCAGGTGCTCAAGACCCTCACCTACCGCGAGCGCGAGATCATCAAACTCCGCTACGGCATCGGCGACGGCTACACCTACACCCTCGAAGAGGTTGGACGCATCTTCAAGGTCACGCGTGAACGCGTGCGCCAGGTCGAAGCCAAGGCGATCCGCAAACTCCAGCACCCCGTCCGCTCGCGCAAACTCGCCGGATTCCTCGAAGGATCACGCGAGGCCCAACTGGCGGAGTAAGCGGCAAGAATTGGGTGTATCACAGACTTTGTTCGCCACGGGTTGAGCACCGCTCAACCCGTGTTTTTGCGCACACTGAAACGGCGCCGCCGGTCATGAGGGGACCGACGACGCCCTGCGAACCAGACCCATCGTTGTGTCACATGCACTCGTTCCCGAACTCGCTGAGCACCGTGTTCAGGTCGGCGAAGTTCACGGCGTCGTCGCCGGTCACGTCGCCGGGGAGACCCGCGCCGGTCTGCCCGAACCCGCTCAGCACCGCGTTGAGGTCCGCGAAGTTCACCACGTTGTCGCCGTTGGTGTCGCCCACGCACGGCTCGGCGCCCGACTGGACTTCGTACGCGCCGAGGTCCACGGCGCCGCCTGCGACCCGCGCGGCGCCGTCGAGGTCGAATGGGATCGCCTCCGTGACGTCCGAGTCGCTGTCGAGGTCGAACTCGTCCATCGGCAGCGCGGCGTCGTCGCCGGCGTCGATCGCGGGCGAACCCATGCCCAGTCGGTTGTCGTCGTCGGAGGTGCCCACGATGCCGTCGGCGCCGAGCGAATCGACAAGCATCGGATCGTCGCCCGACATCGCGACGCCCGGCGTGGCGCTGTACTGATCCACGATCAGGTTGCGCACGTCGAGCGTGCCGGCGCCGGAGAAGGTGAGTTGGTCGTTCTCATCGCGCGTGGGCTCGAACCCTTCGAACCCGAACGCGCCGAGATTCGCCCAGAAGATCGAGTTGGCGACGACCACGTCCGCGACGTTCGCCACCACCATGCCCTGCCCGCTCGCGGAACTGCCGTAGTTCCCGACGAACGACGAGTTGACGATCCGGACGGACGCGAGATCCTGCAGGTAGGCCCCGCCGCCGCGACGGTTGAACGCGGTTCCCGCGCGGTTGCCGCTGAACTCGCAATTGATGAGCGTGACCGACTCGCTGAAGGTGGAGTGCATCCCGCCGCCGAATTGGCCGGCGGTGTTCCCGAGGAAGCGTGTATTGATCGCGGTCACGCGCGAGTCCGTCGTGGCGTAGAGCCCGCCGCCGGAACCGCCGGCCGTGTTGCCCTCGATCACGCAGTCGATCAGCGTCACGTCCGACTCGAAGCGCGCCCACATCGCGCCGCCCAATTCCTCGTTCGTGTTCCCGCGGAACACGCAGCGCTCGTACAGCGTCGACGCCACGCGCTCCGAGGTCGCCCCGCCCTCGTTCGAGAAGTTGGACGCCACGCTGTTCTCTTCGAACAGGCAGTCGATAAACGCCGACGCCGACTCGAAATTCCACGTCGCGCCGCCGAACTCCGCGGTGTTGTTCCGGAAGACGCAGCCGATGTACACCGTCCCCTCGTTCTCGTAGTTCGAGACCGCGCCGCCGTAGCGGGCGTTGTTTCCCTCGAACACGCAGTTCACGACCGTGGCGCTCCCCCCGAAGAAGAACGCCGCGCCCCCGTAGTTGGTGGGCGAGTCGCCGTTGGTCAGGGTGAACCCTTCGAGTCTCGTCGCCGTGGTTTCGCCCAGGAAGAGTTCGACGATCCGGGTCCCGCCGCCGTCGAGGATCGTGACCTCGGGCCCGTCGCTCGACCGGACGGTGATGTTCCGCCCGCCGCTCTCCACGCTCGACCAGATCGGGCCTCCGACGCGGCTGTACGTGCCGGGCGCCACCACGATCTCGTCGCCCTCCTGCGCCGCGGCGATCGCCGCCTCGATCGTCGGGAAGTCCCCAGGCACGGTGAGCGTGGCGCCGAACGCCGATCCGGCGAGGGCAACGAGGAACGCGGACGAAGCGAGAAGTCGACGCGTCGGATGGGTTCGCATGACGGGCTCCTCATTCTGACGGGGGACGATGCTGCGCCGCCGACGCCGACGACGCTGCCAGAAAAGGCGTCGACCGTCCGGCCCGCGCCCGAACTTCGGCGAGATCCCGCGCCGAAACCGGCCTCAAAGCCGTGCCTACGCGACCTATCGGACCCGGAACCTCTACACTCGCTCCATGGCCCTCCGTTTCCAGCGACCGATCCTCCAGCACGTCCGCCACCGCAACTACGAGCCCGGCGACGTCTACCAACTCGCCGACGACCTCTCCGTCCCCAAGGACGACATCGAGGAGTTCCGCGACGCGATCAAGACCCTCGTCGACGAGGGACAACTCGTCGTCGGCGACGACGGCCGCGTGCGCCTGCCCTCCCTCGGCTCCGAACTCGTCGGCCACTTCAAGAAGAACCCCAAGGGCTTCGGGTTCATCATCCCGCGCGACGCCAACGAGCACGGCGACCTGTTCGTGCCCCCGGGCGAAACCGGCGACGCCATCACGGGCGACATCGTCCGCGCGAAGGTCATCCGCCAGAAGGGCCGCACCCAGCCGGGCCAGTCGCCGTTCGTGGGCAGCATCATCGAAGTCCTCGAGCGCAAGCAGTCGGACTTCACCGGTGAACTCGTGAAGCGCGGCGGCTCGTACTACGTGCAGCCCGACGGGAAGGTGCTCACCGACCTCATCTCCGTGCGCGACGTGGGCGCGAAGAACGCCGTCGAGGGCGACAAGGTCGTCTTCGAACTGCTCCGCGCCCCGGAGGGCAACATGCTCGGCGAGGGCGTGATCACCGACGTGCTCGGCAAATCCGGCGCGCCGGACGTCGAGACCGCCGCCGTCATCGCCGCGCACAACCTCAAGGAAGAGTTCCCGGAAGACTGCCTGCGCCAGGCCCGCGAGGCCGCCGCGCAGTACGACGAAGAGATCCACCGCGCGTTCAAGGAGGGCAAGGGCTTCGACGACCGCGAGGACCTGACCGAAGAGTTCATCCTCACCATCGATCCGCCCGACGCCCGCGACTTCGACGACGCGCTGTCCATCGAACGCACGAAGAACGGCTGGAAACTCGGCGTCCACATCGCCGACGTTGCGCACTTCATCCCCGAGGGCTCACCCCTCGACCTTGAGGCGCGCGACCGCGGCAACTCGACCTACCTCCCCCGCGTCGTGCTGCCGATGCTGCCCGAACTGCTCTCCAACGGCATCTGCTCGCTCCAGGAGGGCGTGCCGCGCTACACCAAGTCGGCCTTCATGGAGTACGACAAGAACGGCGGCGTGCTGCGCTCGGGCTTCTCCCAGTGCTGCATCAAGAGCGCCAAGCGGCTCACCTATCTTGAGGCCCAGGCGCTGATCGACGGCAACAAGGAAGAGGCCAAGAAGCACGCGAAGACCGAGCCGAACTACACCGACGAACTCATCGAAGCCCTCCACGCGCTCGACGACCTCGCGAAGACCATCCAGCGCCGGCGCATGAAGCAGGGCATGATCCGCCTCGAACTGCCGCAGGTGGAACTCATCTTCGAGGACGTGCCCGGGCGCGCGGCCAAGGTCATCGACGCCGAACCCGAAGACGACGCGTTCACGCACACGCTCATCGAGATGTGCATGGTCGAGGCCAACGAGGCCGCGGCCCGGCTGTTTGAGCGCCTGAGCGTGCCGCTGCTGCGCCGCATCCACCCCGAGCCGGCGCCCGGCGCGATGGACGACCTGCGCCAGTCGATTCAGGTCGCGGGCGTGCGCATCCCCAAGAGCCCCTCGCGCGAGGAACTCCAGCAGATCCTCGAGAACACGCGCGGCACGCCCTCGGCCCGCGCGATCCACTTCGCGATCCTGCGGACGCTCACCAAGGCGGAGTATTCCCCCGCGCTCATCGGTCACTTCGCGCTCGCCAGTGAGGCCTACGCCCACTTCACCTCGCCAATCCGCCGCTACCCGGACCTCACCGTGCACCGCGCGCTCGAGGCGTACCTCGGGCGAACCAAGAACGGCAACGACATCCCGCACGAGGAGCGCGACCAGAAGCGGCTCGGCAAGACCCTCCGCGACGAACTGCCCAGCGAGCACGACCTCATCGAGGTCGGGCGCCACTGCTCGAACACCGAGGTGAACTCCGCGGCGGCGGAGAGCGAACTGCGCAACTTCCTCGTGCTGCAACTCCTCGCCGAGCACCTGGGCGAGCCCTACGAGGGCGTCGTCACGGGCGTTTCACCCAAGGGCGTGTTCGTGCAACTCAACAAGTACCTGGTCGAGGGGCTGGTGAAGTCGAGCGACCTGCCCGTGAAACTGCCCGACGGGCGGATCGTCAGCGGGCGCTGGCGCATCGACGCGAAGACCGGCGGGCTGGTCGAGCAGTCGACCGGACGCTCGTACACAATGGGCGACCGGGTGATGGTGGCGGTCGCGGCGGTCGACCTCGCGCGACGCCAGATGGAATTGATCGTCGCCGACGCCGACGCGCGCGACGCGGGCAAGGACAAGAAGGTCCACCTGAAACTCGGCTCGGAGGGCGGCGGCGTCTCCCGCGCCGAGGGCGCGGGCTTCAAGGGGATGACCGGCGCCCAGAAACGCTCGAAGCGTTCCAAGAGCCGCGACAAAAAGAAGGGCGACTTCCGCTCCGACCGCAAGGACAAGGGCAAGCGGCAATGAATCCGCACCTTCTCCCGTTGGGAGAGGGTGCCCACGCAGCGGCCGGGTGAGGGCAGCAGTGCGCATCACGGTCGGCCCCGCTCCCTACCATTCCTCGTGAGTCAGCCGCACCCCGGCGAACGCGACCAAACCCCCGACACCCCGCCTCCGTCCACGGCGCCGGCGTCCGCTGACGCCGAACCCCGCGAAGAGCGGCTCGGTCGTCTTTTGAAAAAGGCCCGGGCCCTGCCGGCGGCCCCGGGGGTGTACCTGATGAAGGACGCGAAGGGCGTGGTGCTCTACGTGGGCAAGGCCGCGCGGCTGCGCGACCGCGTGGCGTCGTACTTCGTGCCTTCGGCGGAACTCGGCGCGCTCAAGGGCCCGATGCTCGACCTCGTCCACGACGTCGAGACACTCGAATGCGAGACCGAGTGGGAGGCCCTGCTCACCGAGAACCGGCTGATCAAGGACATCCATCCCAAGTTCAACGTCCGCCTGACCGACGTCAAGACCTTCCCCTACCTCGCGATCACCCAGCGCGAGGACTTCCCGCGCGTGTTCGTCACGCGCAACCCGACAGACCCGGACATCAAGGGCGCGCGGATCTTCGGGCCGTTCACGAGTGCGTACGCGCTGCGCGAGGCGGTCACGCTGCTCCAGCGCGTGTTCAAGTTCCGCACGTGCAAACTCGACATCGTGGCGGGCGACGAGAAGAACCGCTTCTTCCGGCCGTGCATCCTGTACAACATCAACCAGTGCACCGCGCCGTGCGCCGACAAGATCGGCAAGGAGGCGTACCGCGCCGACATCGACCGCTTCACCCGGTTCCTCGACTCGAAACGCTCGACGATGCTCCGCGAGATGCGCGAGGAGATGGCCGTGGCGTCGCGGTCGCTGCAGTTCGAGAAGGCCGCGGCCCTGCGCGACCAGATCAACGCGATCGAGCGGCTCGAGGAACGCGCGAGCAAGAAGGACCGCTGGCAGCCCGAGTCCGAGATCTCCATCGCCGACCCGAAGAAGGCGACGGCGTCGCTGCAGAAGACGCTCGGCCTCGAAACGCCGATCCGGTGCCTGGAGGCGATCGACATCGCCCACCTCATGGGCGGCGAGACCGTCGGCAGCAAGGTGTGCTTCGTCGACGGGCGCCCGCTGAAGAACGAGTACCGGCGCTACAAGATCCGGACGGTCGACAACGACGATTACGCCGCGATCCGCGAGGTCGTCTCGCGACGCTACCGCGAGGCGGGCGAGGGCCACGAGTTGTACCCCGACGTGATCCTGATCGACGGCGGGCTCGGGCAACTCCACGCGGCGATGGAGGCGTTCGCGCAACTCGACGTGAAGCCCCCGATGGTCATCTCGCTGGCGAAGAAGGAAGAACTGATCTACACCCAGGAGCGGGGCGAGCCGATCCGGCTGAGCCGCAACAACGCCGGGCTGCGGCTGTGCCAGGCGATCCGCGACGAGGCGCACCGCTTCGCGCAGCATTACCACCACGTTCTGCGGCGGAAGAAGACGCTCGGCGAGGGCTGAGGGCTGCCCCGGCGAGAACGCTGGTATGCTGACCGCGATGAAGGCGATCCCGCTCGTTCTGACCCTGACCGTGCTGGCGGGCTGCTCGTCGGTTCGCAACGTGCGCGTCGTGGTGCGCGACGCGCAGACCGACCGACCGGCCGAGGGCGTCCGCGTGCGCGCGATCTCGCTTGATTCGGGAACCGTGCCGCTGCCGCTGAACGACGACACGATCGACGAGATCCTCTCGATCGGCTCGATCGCGGAGGCATCGACGACGAACGCCGACGGCGCGGCGCGGCTGCGGCTGCGCGGACGCGTGCCCCACGTGGTGGAACTCGTCCCGCCGCCGCTGGGCCCGGGCGCTCCGGCCGCGGGAGATCGGGTCCACACCGATCGGTACCTGGTGTCGAGAGACCTGAAGCGGGTCCGGCTTGCCGATGGCGCCGCGCCGAACGCCTTCGTGCTGGAGATCGTGCGATGAAGCGCCTGCTCGGGGCCTCCCTGCTCTCCGCGTGCGCGGCGCTCGGCGCCTGCGGCTACTCGTACGCGCCGGTTACCGTGGTCGTGAAGGAGCGGCTGACCGAGGAGCGCGTCGAGGGCGCGCGGGTGTTCGTGGATTACGCGCGGACGATCAACCCAGCGCCGCCGAGAACGGCCGAGGGCGTGACCGACGCCGACGGCCGCGTCACGCTCGACGCGGCGATCTACAACCGGCTGGTGGTGTACGTGACCCCGCCGGACGGGTTCGAGCACGTCTTTGCGGCCGACCATCCGGCGGCGTACGGGTCGAGCGGGTGGATCAACACCTACACCGACCGCAAGGGCAACCCCGCGAAAGTCGTTATCAGGGTGCTGCCAAGCGGCGAATGAAGTTCACCGAGCCGCGCGCTCGCGCGCCGGGACACTTACTTCGCCGGTCGCCTCGTCGTCTTCGTCGGTCTCCGGGTCTTCGGCGATCTCACGCTCGCCGAAGATCGCGCTGCCGACGCGGACGAGGTTGGCGCCCTCTTCGATGGCGACCTCGAAATCGTTGGACATGCCCATCGAGAGGATGTTGAAGCGGCCGTCGGCGAAGCCGCACTTCTCCATCTCTTCGAAGAGCTCGCGGAGGCGACGGAAGGTGGAGCGAGAGTCCTCGGGATTGTCGGAGTAGGCGGCCATGGTCATCAGGCCGCGCAGGCGGACGTTGATCATGGTCTCCATCTGTTCCGCGAGGGCGATGGCGGCTGCGGGCGCGACGCCCCCCTTCTGCGCCTCGCCCGAGCAGTTGACCTGCATGAGCACCTCAACGGGCCGGTCGCGGCGGACGGCGAGCGTGTGTATCTCTTCCGCGAGGCGCAGGTTGTCGACGCTGTGGATGAGCCGGGCGCAGTCGACGACCTTCTTCACCTTGTTGCGCTGGAGCGTGCCGATCATGTGCCAGCGGACGACGGAGTCCGATGGGAGTTTGACCGACGACAGCCCGTCGACCGCCGCGAGCGTGCGGGTCCGCTCGATGAACTCGTCGGCCATCGCGACGCGCTGGAGCATGTTCTGGACGCGGTTCTCGCCGAAATCGCGGTGCCCGAGGGCGATGAGTTCGCGGATGTCGGAGGGGTCGGCGAACTTGGTGACGGCGACGAGCATGACGCTCGCCGGGTCTCGTTCGGCGCGTGCCGCGGCGTTCGCGATGCGATCCCGGACGGCCTGGTACCGCTGGGCGAGGGTCGTTTCGTTCGGGTCCGTCGGCATCGCGAATCCTCCGCGAGCGACCGGGCGGCGCCGCGCGACGCGGGGCGGCGGAGACCGGTCGGGGAACGGGCTGGCGCCCGGCGGCGCGCCTCCTGCGCGACGATCGATCGCCGGGTCGACCTATGGTAGTGCCGCGCGCGCTTGACCGAAAGCCCGCGCACGCACGCCAACCCTCCCACGGAGCCGCAGCCCATGGCCGACGAGATCCTGACGCCCCGCGACACGCCGATCGCCGTCGGCGACACCGCCCCGGATTTCACGCTCCAGAACCAGGACCGCGAGGACGTCACGCTTTCGAAGGTGCTGGCCGAGGGCAAGGACGTGGTGCTCTCGTTCTACCCCTTCGATTTCAGCCCCGTGTGCTCGACGGAGATGGGGTGCTTCACGCGCGACGTCGGCTCGTTCACCGACAAGGGCGCGCGGGTGATCGGGGTGTCGTGCGACTCTTCCTGGGCGCACAAGGCATGGAGCGATCAACTCGGGCTCAAGATCGACCTGCTCGCGGACCTGCACCGGCAGGTGTGCCGCGCATACGGGTTCTACTTCGCGCCGCTGAACGTCGCGTCGCGCGGGACGGTGGTCATCGGTCCTGACCGGAAGGTGAAGTGGGTCAACTCGCGCGAACTGAAGGACGCGATCGACAACGACGTGCTGCTCGCGGCGATCTCGTGAGGCGGCGCGGATGAAGGCGTTCATCGTTCACGCGCACCATGAGCCGGGATCCTTCAACGGCGCGATGACGCGCACCGCGCAGGACACGCTGCGCGGACTCGGGCACGAGGTCCGCGTCTCCGACCTCTACGCGATGGGGTTCGACCCGGTGTCGGACCGCAGGAACTTCACGACGGTCCGCAACGCGGAGTACCTCAAGCAGCAGGACGAGGAGCGGCACGCGACGAAGCACGACGGCTTCGCCGCCGACGTCGCCGCGGAACAAGAGAAACTGTTCTGGTGCGACCTGCTGATCTTCCAGTTCCCGCTGTGGTGGTTCAGCGTGCCCGCGATCATGAAGGGCTGGATCGACCGCGTTCTTGCGGCGGGGAAGATCTACGGCGGGGGCAAGTGGTACAGCGACGGCGTGTTCAGGGGGAAGCGGGCGATGCTCTCGCTCACCATGGGCGCGCCGCCCGAGATGATGACGCCCGAGGGCCTGAACGGCGACCTCGACGCGGTGCTGTTCCCGCTGAACCACGGGACGCTGTATTTCTGCGGGTTCACGGTCCTGCCGCCGTTCGTGGTGTACGGCCCGGCCCGCATGGCGCCCGAGGAGCGCGCCCGCGAACTCGAGCGCTACGCGGAACGCCTGCGCGGGCTCGACGGCCTCACACCGATCGCGTACCCGACGCTCGACGATTACGATGAGCGTTTCGTGCTCAAGAAACGGCCATGACATGACGCGACCACTCGCCAACGTTCCCTGCGTGCTGATCATCCGCGACGGGTGGGGGCAGAACCCCAACCCCGGGCACGACGCGTTCAACGCGATCCGGATCGCGCGGACGCCGGTCGACGATCGGCTGATGGCCGAGTGCCCGCACACCCTGATCCGCACGAGCGGCGAGGACGTCGGGCTGCCCGAGGGGACGATGGGCAACAGCGAGGTCGGCCACCAGAATATCGGCGCGGGGCGCGTGGTGGATCAGGAGTCGGTGCGCATCACGAAATCGATCCGCACGGGCGAGTTCCACGACAACTTCGTGCTCCGGGCGGCGGTGCAGAAGGCCAAGGAGTCCGGGGGGGCCGTGCACCTGCTGTGCATCGCGAGCGACGCGGGCGTGCACGGGCAACTCGCGCACCTGTACGCGTGTCTCGAACTGTGCAAACGGCTCGGGCACAAGCGCGTATACGTCCACCTGTTCACCGACGGGCGCGACACGGGGCCGTTCACCGGGCTGTGCTACGTCAGGGACGTCGAGGCGAAATGCGCGGAGATCGGCGTGGGCGAGGTGGCCAGCGTGATTGGCCGCTACTACGCGATGGACCGCGACAACCGCTGGGAGCGCGTGGAGCGCGCGTACATCTGCATGACCGGCCGCGGGGCGCGGCAGGCGGATGTGCCCATCGCGGCTTCGGCCCACGAGGCGGTGCAGCGCTACTACGACAACCCGACGAACGACTCGCAGCGGGGCGACGAGTTCATCGTGCCCACGATGATCGGCGCGGACGTGAAGGATTCGCTCGCGCGGCGCATCACCAACGGCGACAGCGTGATCTTCGTGAATTACCGGGGCGACCGGCCGCGCGAGATCACCCGCGCGTTCGTGCTGCCGGAGTTCCAGGGCGCGGTGAAGCCCTCCCCCGACACGGGCGAGCGGGGGTTCGACCGCGGGCCGCGGATGAATCTCGAGTTCGTGACGATGACGGGCTACGCCGAGGACCTGCGGCCGTACGTGCGGGTCGCTTTCCCCAAGCCGCCGAAGATGTCGAATATCCTGGGCGAGTGGCTGAGCGCCCACGGCGTGGCCCAGTTCCGCTGCGCGGAGACGGAGAAGTTCCCGCATGTCACGTTCTTCTTCAACGACTACCGGGACGAGCCGTTCGAGGGCGAGCGGCGGAGCATCGTGCAGTCGCCGCGGGTGGCGACGTACGACCTGAAGCCGGAGATGAGCGCGTTCGAGGTCCGGGATGAGGTGCTCGCGCGGCTCCGCGCGTGGAAGGCGCACGACGGGGGCGACGGCCCCCCAGGCGAGCCGGTGATCGTCGTGAACTTCGCGAACGGGGACATGGTCGGGCACACGGGGAAACTTGACGCGGCGGTGAAGGCCTGCGAGGTGGTGGACGGGTGTGTGGGCGCGATCGTCGACGAGGTGCTGGCGCTCGGGGGCAGCGCGATCGTGACGGCGGACCACGGCAACGCCGAGCAGATGTGGGACCCCGAGACGAACGCGCCGCACACGGCGCACACGACGTACGACGTGCCGCTGATCATCGTGGGCGAGGCCTTCACGGCGCGCGCGCTGCGTTCCGGGGGCCGGCTGGCGGACATCGCGCCGACGATGCTGGAGATGATCGGCATGGAGAAGCCCGCCGACATGTCGGGTGAGAGTCTTCTGGCGAAGGGGTAAGCGCGTGGCGGTTGACCTGACGGGCAAACCGAT
>JBQLZI010000058.1:0-11089 GCA_052168195.1 Phycisphaerales bacterium | reverse complement strand
GCCCCCGGTCGGTCGCTCGATGAGCGTGTCGTGCTCGTCGAAGAAGCGCACACCCAGCGCAGCGAGCGCGCCCGCGCCGCCGTCGACGGTCGCGGAGTTCCCCACGCCGATGACGATCTCTCGCGCGCCCTGGTCGAGCGCGGCGACGACCAGTTGCCCGACGCCAGAAGTCGTGGTGCGCGTCGGGTCGCGCAGATCTCTCGGAAGGAGCGCCATCCCGGCGGCGGAGGAGAGTTGGATGTATGCGCTGTCTGCGTCCATCAGCAGCGCCGCGGCAATCCGGTCTCCACGCGGCCCCTGCGTCTCCACGTTGACGAGTCGAGCCGAAGGAAGCCGACGCGCCCAGCAATCGAGAAAGTCCGCGCCGCCGTCGGAGAGCGGGAATTCCTGCGCTTGGATTTCGCGGACGAGCGCGTTCGCGGCCCGATGCACCCCATGCGCCATCGCCGCCGCGGCCTCGGGCGCCGACATGCACTCCTTGAACGCGCCCGGCGCGCAAAGGATTCGGAGAGGTTGGGGCTTGCGGCGAGCCATGAAAGAGAAGAGTAGTGAAAGAGAAGAGGAAGAGCGGGTAGCCCTCACCCCACCCTCTCCTATCTCGCGTTGCTCGACAGAAGAGGGAGCGGGCAGAGACCCGATTGCCCATTGCCTTCTTACTTCTTGTCGAAGCCGTGCTTCTCGAAGCCGCGGAGGAAGCCGACGAACTCGCGCCGGTGCTCCTGCTCGTCACCCATGAGTTCGATCGCGAGGTCTTCGGTCACGGGGTCGACGCCGTCGCCGCTGACCTCGATGAGTTTCTCGTAGCCCTTGATCGCGGCGTCCTCGGCCGCGATCACGCCCTTGATCACGCTCACCACGTCGGTGAGGTCGTCCGAGGGCTGCATCGCCTTCTGGGCCATCTTCAGTTCCATCGAGCCCTGCGCCCGCCCGCCGAGGATCTTGATGCGGTTGGCGAGCATCTTCGCGTGCTCGAGTTCCTCGGTGATGTCGCCCGCGAGCGATTCCTTGATCTCCTGCGCGAGGACGCCGTCGAGGTTGATCGACGCGGCCAGATAGTTGATGACCGTCTCGATCTCCATGTTGTACGCGTGGTGGAGCGCGTCGAGAATGGCTTTGGTCTGCTTCTGATTCATGACAACCCTTTCGTCGGAGGATGAATCGTAGATGCCGGTCTCACGCGGAGTTGGGCGCGAAGATCGTCGCGCCGCTCTCCGCGTCGCGGGCGCCGGTGGCGCATTCGACCACGATCGCCGCAATCGTTTCGGGAGTGAGCGTCGCCTCCCGCGGGATCGCCTGCTCGTCGAACAGCGCGCGGAGCATCGGTGTCTCGACGGCGCCCGGCGCGATCGCGAACCCGCGGACGCCGTGCTCGGCGCCTTCCTTCGCGATCGACCGCGCGAACGAGTTCACCGCCGCCTTGGCCGCGGCGTACGCGAAGAACCCGGGGAACGGGTCCGCCGTGCCCATCGTCGAGATGTTGACCACCCGGCCCGACCGCTGCGCGAGGAACGTCGGCCAGCACGCGGCGATGAGCGCGCCCGGCCCGACCGCGTTGACCGCGAAGACTTCGTGAAGAACCTCGGGCGTGGTGCGGTCGATCGGCAGCAGCGGCGCCAGCCCCGCGTTGTTGACCAGGCAGTCGATCCGCCCGAACCGATCGAGGCACGCGTCGACGATCCGCCGCGCGTTCGCCGTCTCCGCGACATCGGCCGGGAACGCCAGCGCCGCGCACGCGGCCGTTTCGGCGCGAATCCCCTCGATCGCGGCCCGCAGCGGGCCCTCGCGCCGGCCGACCAGCAGCAGATCGAACCCCGCGCCCGCCAGCCCGCGCGCCGACGCCAGCCCGATGCCCGACCCCGCGCCGGTGACGATCGCGACGGGCCGCGGATGCTTCGGATCGGTCGGCATGGGCGGAAATCCCGCGTTCGAGAGGGTGCGATGGAGCCGGGAGAACGTTCGGATCGTACCGGACCCGGGAGGCGCATATGCCGATAGAGAAAGGGATCTAGGATTCCCCCGGATGAAGCCAGACGCCCACGCCGTGTTCGATCAACCCTCGCTGACCAAGATCATCGCTACGCTCGGCCCGTCGACCGACGAGCCGGGCATGCTTGAGCGGCTCATCACCGCCGGCGTGAACGTGGTGCGCCTGAACTTCTCCCACGGCACGCTCGAGGAGCACAAGAGCCGCCTCGACATGGCCCGCGACGCCAGCCGCAAACTCCACCAGCCCATCGCGGTGCTCGGCGACCTCGGCGGGCCCAAGATCCGCGTCACCAAGGTCGACGGCGAGATCGTCGAGGTCGAGTCCGGTCAGGACGTCGTGTTCCGACCCGCGCCGACGGCCGGATCCGCCCCCGTGGCCGGCCCCGTCGAGGCGGACGTCCCGGTGCTGACCTGCTCCTACGCGCCCCTCGTGCGCGAGGTCTCGCCCGGCCAGCGCGTGCTGCTGGGCGACGGCAACGTGCGCATGCTCGCCGTCGATCGGCGCAGCGGCGTGCTCCGCTGCCGCGTGACCGTCGGCGGCACGCTCAAGCGCGGCATGGGCGTGAATCTGCCCGACTCCGACATCTCCGCGCCCGCCATCACCACCCGCGACCGCGAGTGCATCGAGTGGGCCGTCGCCAACTCGCTGGACTTCCTCGCGCTCTCGTTCGTGCGCTCGCCCGACGACGTCGCCCAACTGAAGGCGCTGCTCCGCTCGGCGGTCAGCAAAAAGGGCTCCGCGAAGATCGACCCGGCGCACGACACCGTCGCCTTCGAGCCCATCCCGGTCATCGCCAAGATCGAGAAACCCCAGGCCGTCGCCGCCATCGACGAGATCCTGAGCGTGGCCGACGGCATCATGGTCGCGCGCGGCGACCTGGGCGTCGAACTCGACCTCGCGCAGGTGCCCGTCGTGCAGAAGCGCCTCATCGCGATGGCCCGCGAGCACGGCAAGCCCTGCGTCGTCGCGACGCAGATGCTCGAAACGATGATCACCAAGGCCACGCCCACCCGCGCCGAGGCGAGCGACGTCGCGAACGCGATCTTCGACGGCGCCGGCGCGGTGATGCTCTCGGGCGAGACCGCCGTGGGCGAGCACCCCGCGCTCGTCGTCGAGACGATGAAGCGCATCGCGCTCGCCGCCGAGGATGAACTCCGCCGCGGCCCGCAGATGGCCGAGCCGCCCAGCCGGCTCCGCGCGATGCTCGACGAGGAGGCCGCCCTCGCGCACGGCGCGTGGCACATGGCCAACGACACCAACGCGGCGCTCGTCGTCGTGTGGTCGCAGTCGGGCGAGATGGCGCGGAGTCTGTCGCAGAACCGGTTCAAGGCGCCGATCATGTCCTACTCGTCCGACGAGGCCGCCGTGCGCCGCATGTCGCTGCTCCGCGGCGTGCTCCCCGTCTACTGCCCGCGCCTGCCCGCGCACCGCACCGAGTTCGCCGCCATGGTCGACCGCGGCGCGATCGAGCGCGGGCTCGTCCGCGCGGGCCAGCGGATGGTGCTCCTCGCGGGCATGCCCTTCGGCAAGTCGGGCGTGGTGAACACCGTCGCGATCCGCACCGCGGGCGAACTGGCCGCGTTCGAGGACCCCTCGCTCCAGAAGGCCGACGCCAAATCGCCCGCCCAGAGCGGCAGCGACGCGCGACAGACCGCGGGCGCCGGCTCCCGCTGAGCGCGGCCCCGTCGGCGGTCGCCTACGCTGCGCGTGCATGAGCACCACCCACGATTCCTGCGCCATCCTCGCGATCGGCGACGAACTCGCGCTGGGCGAGAAACTCGACACCAACAGCATGTGGCTCGCCGAACGGATGGCCGGCCTCGGCGCGCCCGCCGTCGAGCACGCCACCGTCGGGGATGACCGTGTGCGCATCGCCGCGGCCATGCGGCGGCTCGCGCAGGGCGCGTCTCTCGTGCTGTGCACGGGCGGTCTCGGCCCGACCGCGGACGACCTCACGCGCGAAGGGCTCGCGGAGGCGATGGACGATTCGCTGGTGCGCGACGACGAGGCCCTCGCCCAGATCGAGGCCCTGTTCGCGGAGCGCGGACGCACGATGAACGATCTGAACCGCGCCCAGGCGATGCGCCCGATCCGCGCCGAGTGCCTTCGCAACGACGTCGGCACCGCCCCGGGCCTGGTCGGCGCGGTGGAGCGAAGCGACGGCACGACGGCGCCGGTGTTCTGCCTGCCCGGCCCGCCGCGCGAGATGATCCCGATGCTCGAAGAGCGCGTGCTCCCGCGTCTCACGCTCGACGCGGCCCGCGCGGTGCGCACGAAACTCATCCGCGTGCTCGGCTGGGCCGAGAGCGACGCCGCGGCCGTGCTCCGCGAATGCGACGGCGGCGACCTGCTCGCGCGCCGGAACGATCCCGAGGTCGGCGTCACCGCGAGCGCGGGCGAACTCACGTTCCGTATCCGCGCCAGCGGCGCGGACGCCTCCGACAAACTCGAATGGGCCGCGACGCGCATCCGTGACGCGTTCGGCGCCCTGTGCGTGGGCGAGGACGACGAGTCGGCCGCCGCCGCCACGCTCCGCACGCTGCGCGAGCGCGACGAGTCGCTCGCGGTGGTCGAGAGTTGCACGGGCGGGCTGCTCGGCGCCACCCTCACAGAAGTCCCCGGCTCGAGCGACGTGTTCCTGGGTGGATGGATCACCTACACCAACGCGATGAAGCAGGGCGAGGTGAGCGTCCCCGGTGACACCCTCGCGCAGCACGGCGCCGTCAGCGAGGAAACCGTCCGCGCCATGGCGCTGGGCGGGCTCTTCCAGAGCGCCGCGGATCACTCGCTCGCGATCAGCGGCGTGGCCGGCCCCGGGGGCGGCGGCGACGACAAGCCCGTCGGCACGGTGTGGATCGCCCACGCGTGGTCGACCGCGGAGAGCCGCGGCGTGCACGCGCGGCGGTTCCTGTTCCCGGGCGATCGCGACAGCGTCCGCATCCGTTCGGTGCGCGCCGCGCTCGCGATGCTCAATCTCCGTGTTCGCGGCGAGCCCGAAAGGCCGCTCGCCAACGAGGTCGAGCAACGTTCGTGACGAAGTCGCCCCCCGCGCGAGGTGACGCGAGGGGCGAGTGAGGAGCGCTGTGATCAGCGCAGGACGTTCGCGAGGGCGTCCAGGTCGAGCGTGTCGACCACGCCGTCGCGGTTGATGTCGCCGCGGGTGGGGTTGGGTTCGTTGAGCAGGATGAGCATCTCGCGGAGATCGTTGGGGCCGATCATCCCGTCGCCGTCGAGGTCGATCGGCGCGTCGGCGTCGGTGGTCATGTCGATCACGCCGTGGGCTTCGGCGCGCCGGGTCAGGTCGGTGAAGGTGACCTCGCCGTCACCGTCGACGTCGAAGAGCACGCGCCGAAGTTCGTCGGGCGTCGGGTTGTCGGGCAGCGCGATCTCGCTGAAGCGTCGGCTGGAGACCAGCGGCTCGACGCTCTGCTTGTCGGCGGGCTCGAAGCACAGCAGGTTGCAGAACTGGAAGTTGTCGGCGTAGCCCGGGCCGCCGATGAACGCGATGGAGTTCATCGGGTCGCCGTCGGCGCGGACGCTGAAGATGACCTCGATCTCGACCTCGTCGCCCGCGCTGAAGGCGTTGTTGCCGGTGCAGACGCAGCTGGTGAAGGTGGTGAAGGGCACCTGAATGATGCCCTCCTCGCCCGCGACGCTCGTGCGCGAGCCGCGCGAGAGCGTGCACTTGAACTCGCGCCCCGTGGAGCGGTTCGTGAGGATCGCGGAGATGGTGTACTCCACAACGCCGCCGCGCGTGACGAGGTAACTGTACATCGCGCCGTACTGGAAGCGCAGCGTGGGCGCCGTGGCGCTGAGCACGGTTCGCGAGAGCACGACGGTGGACGACGCGGCGCTGCCGTTGGGCGTGCGGCAGTCCCAGTCGGCGGACGCTTCGGTGAAAAACGTGGCGATGTTCCCGTTGTTGGGGAGGAACGCCAGCGGGTCGGCGGAGACCAGCGCGTTGGTGCTGGTGATGCCGAACTCGCCGAGTTCGACGTCGGGGCTCCAGAACGCGAAGCCCTGCCCGAAGTTGCCGTTTGGCGGGAACGAGCAGAGCGGGATCGGGTCGATCCCGCCTGTCGCGACGGCGGCCGTCAGGCCGAGCGCGAGGGCGTGCATGGGTGTGCGCAGCATGACCGTTCTCCTTGCGGCGTGGCGCCGCGAGCAGTTCATCTCCGATCGATCTCGGTGATCGATGTGTGTCGGAAGCCCGGCGGGCGCGAGGCATCGGGAGGTCGATGCGGCGTTGACGCGCGTGCGGGCAAGGCCCTTGTGAACGAATGCCGGGCGACGTTCACATTACATGTGGGCCCCGCGCACGCAATACAAAACCGATGAGAATCGCACAACCACGCGACACAGGAATGTGCACGCAAAGCCCTTGCGCGCTGCCACATGCGCGTGGCGGGCGCGCAACCGCGTGCGCATCGCAACGATGCGTCACACGCGCAGGATTCAGGACATCCGGCGTTCCGGAATCACGGAAAATGTTGCTTGCGCGCGATCAGATCGCCAGCGATTCGCCCGGCCCGACCTTCGACGGCAGGTTGAGGTGCTTCTGGAGGTCGCCCATCGTCATCGCCGTGCGCGGCGAGATCTCCAGCGTGCAGTTCGCAAGCCCGTCGGCGTTGCGCGGGATCGACACGCCCGCGGCTTCCAGCCAGCGCGCGGCGCGCTCGGTCTGGATGCGCGCCGACGACTCGGGCGAGTCCACGCCGCTGGCGTTCTTGATGGGCGCGAACTCCTCGACGCGCAGCGTCTCCATCACGAGCGAGCGCCCGCACTTGGGCAGCGCGTCGAACACGAACATCTCGAGTTTGACCGCGTTGGGCGCGCTCGGCTCGACGGTGGCGCCCGTCGCGAGATCGACGTGGGGGACCTTCTTCTCGGCGCGGTGGTACGGCAGCGCGTCCTCGGCGTCGCCCGAAGTGAGTTTCTCGATGAACGCGAGCGAGAGCGCATGCACGGCGATGTTCGCGGCCTTGAACAGCAGCGTGCCGTCGCGGTCGGTCGCGTCGGCCATGTTCGCGGGGAGGTCGGAATACTCCATCACGTGGGTCTTGCCCGCGGACTGGGCGAAGACGCCGACCTTCTCGGCGGGGTTGGTCTTGAGGACCATCTTGGACGACATCTCGCCCGAGGAGTCGTCGGCCGTCGCGTGCAGGCCCATGAAGAGCGGGTCGACGACGCGCACGATGGGGTTGTCGACCTGGCAGTACGACAGGTGCTCGACGCCCATCGCGCCGAGGCGTTCGAGCACGCCCGAGTTGCGCAGCGCGCGGAGCGAGCCGCCGTGCCCGTCGGGGTTCGTCGCGACGCGGTGCTTCTCCGAGAGCAGGAGCGCGCCGGTCCCCATATCGAACGAGGGCATGACGCCCTGCGGGAAGAACATGACGGCGCCGGGGTCGAGCCCGAAGTGCTTGTTGTCGTTGAAGAACGCCGCGGTGGCGTCGTGGTTCAGCGGGCTGGTCATGATCGCCCACGGGATCGTGGCGCCGTAGCGGTCCTGCGCGGCGTGGATCGACTCGGCGAGCATCTCGAAGAGCGGCTTCTTCGTGACGGCGCCCGCGGGGTAGCAGCCCTTTGGGCCGTCGTAGCCCAGGCGCGTGCCTTGGCCGCCGGCGACGGTGAACGCCGCGACCTTCCCGGCGCGGATGAGATCTTCGCCGGCCTTCTCGTAGCGTTCGCGGCCCCAGAGCGAGACGGGCTTGTCGCGATCGTCGGGGTAGAAGGGCGCCGGCTGAAGTTCGGCCGGCGGCGAGAATTCGGGGGCGGCCTTCACGTACCGCTCGACAAGCGTGGGGATCTCGCCGAGGGGGAGATCCGCGATCTGGGCGCACAAGTTACGTTGCTGGCTTTGGTTGAGGTCGTCGACGAACCGCAGGACGTGGTGCTGGCCGATCCGCTCGAGGGCGGCGCGGGTCTCGTCGAGGGAGGGCACGGAAGACGCGGGCGTGGTGGTGGGCATCAGGGCGTTCTAGGCGTTGGAAAGCGGTGGGACCAGTTTGGTGAACCTAATCGAGTTTTGCCAGAAACCGCTTGTGTTTTCAGGAAGTTCCAATACCGTGACTATCTGGCCGTTCATCTGAGGCGGCAGCAAGGGGGCGATCCGTGGGTACCCAAGGCAAGGCAAGGCAAGGCAAGGCAAGGCAAGGCAAGCATTCATTGCTGTTTGCGTCTTTCTCGTCGCGATCTGCGCGCGATCGGAAGCCGGCGAGCCGGGCGATGTGAACGGTGACGGCATCGTGGATACTCACGATCTGACGACGGTAGTTCAGGCGCTGAGCAAAGGGCTGCCCTACGGCGTCGCCGCTCATGTTGATGTGAACCGGGATGGCGAACTCGAGGACGGCTATTACGATCTGGTCCCGGTGCATGAAATCTATATAAACAATTTACCCCTGCCGGGACCTGACGGCCAGTATGACGCACGGGCTGCAGGCGCTCAGCTCGACGATCTGTGCGGCAGTCTTGAGAGTATGCAGGACATCGGCGGCGCCATGATTATCCCGGTTCCCTGAGCGCGTAGTCACCGTGTACAAAAGGTATTGACAATGCGACACTTCTTCTTTCTCGGCGCGGTCTTCGCCTCGCTTCTTGCCGGCGGTGTTCATGCCGCGGAGGTTCCCGGCTGGGCGAAGGAGTCGCTGCGCACCGGCTCGCCCGTGTACGCGGCGCAGGATGTCATCGGCACGGTCGCGCCGCGCGACCTTGCCGCGTCGGGCTTAGTTTGGTTGGAGACCGACCCCGACTTCGGCCCGGGCACGCCCGGGCGCAGCCGGCTCCTGCTCACGCTGGCGGCGGCCCCGGCTACGTACGGTGAGGCCCACGCCGACGACTCGGTGATCCGCGTTCTCCTACGCTATATCGATGACGCTCGCCCCGAGATTCGCTCAGCGATTCTGAGACGCTTACGGCGTGCGACTGGCCCTCTGGTCGCCGATGCGCGCCACGCTGCGCGACAATATTGGTTTGATGACGACTGGTCGATTGCGGCCACCGCACTCGGTACGACTGCCGAATTGGGTGGGGTGTCCTCGGAAGAAGATATCGCCATGATGCGCGCACTTGCGGAGCGTCCGGAGACTGTAAACCCTGCGGCGTGGGCGGCATGGATGGATGACCACAGTGCAATGAAAGAAACTGCGATTCGAGGCCACGCGGCGTTCGTCGTGCTCTCCTCATCACTGCGATTGGAGGAGAGCGTGGAATGGGCGGCGGGGTTACAGGGTGACGCACGGCAGGCGGCTTTCAATGCGTTGCTAGCCCAGATGCTCATCGAGGACGGCGCCTTCGCGCACGCCGCGCCCGACCTGCGCATCCGCTGGATGCAAGTCTTCGACGCGATGCTGCGCGAGATCGACCGGATCAAGGTCAATGATTACGCGCTGCCGTTGTGGATGGTGATGCAGCGGCATCCCGAATGCGCTGAACAAGCGTCGCAGACACTCGTGTACTTGCGCGATCAAACGGATGTTGTGAGGATCAAGGAAGGGATCGCGCAGATGATCCGAGACGCGGGCCATGGCGACTTGTTGCCGCAGCCCTGATCACTCCGGCTGGGATTCCACCCACCCTTGGGCGCCGTGGCGGACGATCGCACCGGACGCGGCGTAGATGACCTGCTCGGCGATGTTCGTCGAGTGGTCGGCGATGCGCGCGAGGTTCGCGGTGATCGAGAGCAGCGCGACCCCCTCGTCGACGGTCAGGGCGCGGTCGGCCAGGCGCTGCTCGGTGTCGCGGAGCAGTTGCCTGCGGAAGCGTTCCACGGCGTCCTCGCTTTCGAGGAGGATCTTCGCGATGCGCACGTCGGTGCCCTGAAAGCAGCGGCGGGCGGCGTCGACGATCCCGATGACGCTGTTGGCCATCACCCGGAAGGTCTCGGGCGGGCGGGCGCCGAGTTGGGCGAACCCGGCGGTCTCGTCGGCGATTTCGGTCGCGAGGTCCGCGATGCGTTCCACCTCGTTGTTGACCTTCACGACAGTGAGAATGTGTCGCAGATCCGACTCGGGGACCGCGATCGCGGTGGAGGCGACCTCGGCGAGGAGCGCGACGGCGGCGCGCTCGATGGCGACGTCGGCGCGGTCGATCTCGTCGTCCTGGGCCGAACATTCGGCGGCGAGGGCCGTGTCGGCGGTGAAGACGGCCTCCACGGCGTTCTCGAGCAGCGCGTGCGCGGTCACGCACTGGGCGGCCATATCGGCGCGCAGGCGGTCGAGGCGTTCACGGAAGTCGGCGACGGTCAGGGGCATAGGTCGTTGTCGCGGAACCGTACCACGGCGGGGGCGCGGCGTGAAGCGGGCGGGTCGGGGGATCGGCGCGGCACCTATCATCGCGGCCTGTCGACCGGCGCTGCGTCGCGTCGTCGGAGATCGGTACGAGCCAAGGAGCGGAGCGGATGCTTTCCACGATCGAGTCGGTGCACGCGAGGCAGATCCTCGACAGCCGCGGCAACCCCACCGTCGAGGTGGAGGTCGTCCTCGAGAGCGGCGCGATGGGCCGCGCGGCCGTGCCCAGCGGCGCCAGCACGGGCGAGCACGAGGCCGTCGAACTTCGCGACGGGGAGAAGAAGGTCTACGGCGGGAAGGGCGTGCTCCGCGCGGTGACGAACGTCGTCGACAAGATCGGCCCGGAACTGCTGGGCATGGACGCGCGCGAGCAGGAGGCGATCGACGCGCTCATGCTCGAGATCGACGGCTCGAAGAACAAAAAGCACCTGGGCGCCAACGCGATCCTCGGCGTGTCGCTGGCGGTCGCGAAGGCCGCTGCGGAAGAGGTCGGCCTGCCGCTCTACCGCTACGTGGGCGGCAGCGGGGCGCGGACGCTTCCTGTTCCCATGTTCAACGTGCTTAACGGCGGCAAGCACGCCGACAACACCGTGGACTTCCAGGAGTTCATGGTGCAGCCGTGGGGCTTTGACGATTTCGAGGAAGCCCTGCGCGCGGGTGTGGAGATCTACCACTCCCTCGCGAAGGTGCTCCACGCGAAGGGGCTCAGCACCTCGGTGGGCGACGAGGGCGGCTTCGCGCCGAACCTGAAGGACAACGAGGACGCGCTGAAACTGCTCGAAGAGGCGACCGAGAAGGCCGGCTATTCGTGGGG
>JBQLZI010000057.1:0-11152 GCA_052168195.1 Phycisphaerales bacterium | reverse complement strand
GCCTCCTCCGCCGCCGCCCCCACCGCCTCCTCCGCCGGAGGGACCGTTCCCGCGTCTCATCCGCCTGATCCTCGAAGGCATGGGTTTCGACGGCAGTGGCGCCACCGGGGGGGGCGCCGGAAGCGCGAGGGGCCAGCAGGTCGTCAGCCCCGGTGCGCCGGTCGATCCCGACTCGCTTCGCGCCTTTCTCGCAGTGTTCGGCGCCGTCAAGGGCGAGACCGCCTTCGACCCCGCGTTCGATTTCGACGGCGATGGCTACCTCGGCCTCCGCGATCTCACCGCGCTGCTTCAGGGCGCACGCCCGATCGAACCCGACTGGCGCACGTCCCGGCCTTGAGCGCCGCGAGAGAGAGACAGCGGCCCCTCCCCCCGGTACGCTGACGGCATGCCGAACGCCGCCAACCCCGGCCAGCCGCTCGTCGGCGTCATCATGGGCTCGCAGAGCGACTGGGAGACCATGTCCCACGCCTGCGAGACCCTCGATCGCCTCGATGTGCCCTTCGAGACGCGGGTCGTCTCCGCGCACCGAACCCCGGACCTGCTGTTCGAGTACGCATCCTCCGCCGAAGCGCGGGGCCTTCGCGTCATCATCGCCGGCGCCGGCGGAGCAGCCCACTTGCCCGGCATGTGCGCGAGCAAGACCGCGCTGCCGGTCTTCGGCGTTCCCGTGCAATCCAAAGCGCTGAACGGCATGGACTCGCTGCTCTCCATCGCCCAGATGCCCGCCGGGATCCCGGTGGGAACCCTCGCGATCGGCAACGCCGGCGCGATCAACGCGGGCCTGCTCGCCGCCGCGGTGCTGGCGCCCTGGAACGAGCCCATCCGCAAGGCGCTCCACGCGTACCGAGCGGCACAGACCGACGCCGTGCTCGCAAACCCGACGCCCGGACGCGAAGGAGGCGCGCGGTGATCCCTCAGCACTCCGACACACATTCCGGCCCGCGGATCGGCGTGCTCGGGGGCGGCCAACTCGGGCGCATGCTCGCGCTCGCGGGGCTCCCCCTCGGCGCACGCTTCACGTTCCTCGACCCCTCTCCCGAGGCGTGCTCCCGCGATCTCGGCCCGCTCATCACCGCGGGATACGACGACCGCCGCGCTCTCGCGAAACTCGCCGAATCGTCCGACATCGTCACCTACGAGTTCGAGAACGTCCCGTCCGACGCGGTGCGCTGGCTCGCGCAGCGCGTCCCCGTGCTCCCGTCGCCCGAGGCGCTCGACGCGTCGCAGGACCGGCTCACCGAGAAGCGGTTTTTCGAACTCCTCGGCGCCGCCACTCCGCGCTACGCGCACGTCGACGTGCGCCAGGACCTCACCGACGCCATCAAGCACCTTGGCCTGCCCGCGGTCATGAAGACCCGGCGCATGGGCTACGACGGCCGCGGCCAGTGGATCCTCCGCAAGAACGAGGACGCCGAAGAAGCCGTGACCCAACTCGGCGGCTGGGGGATGGTGCTCGAAGAGTTCGTGAAGTTCGACCGCGAGGTCTCGATCGTTGCCGCCCGCGCGCGCACGGGCGAGATCGCGTTCCTCCCGCTCGTGCAGAACATCCACGACGGCGGCATCCTCCGCGAGACCATCGTGCCGGCGCCCAACACCTCGCCGAAGGTTGAGGAAGAAGCCCGGCGCATCGCCAAGGCCAGTCTCGAGACGCTTGAATACGTCGGCGTCATCGCCATCGAGTTCTTCCAGGTCGGCGATCGTCTGCTCGTCAACGAGATGGCGCCCCGTGTGCACAACACCGGGCACTGGTCGATCGACGGCGCCCGGGTCAGCCAGTACGACCAGCACCTCCGCGCGATCCTCGGCCTCCCTCTCGGCGATTCTTCCGCCCGCGGGCGCAGCGTCATGCTCAACTTCATCGGCGGTGTCCCGAAGGCCTCCGACCTGCTCGCGATCCCCGGGGTGTACGTGCACGACTACGGCAAGTCGCCCAGGCCCGGGAGGAAGGTCGGTCACGTCACCGTGCTGGAACTCGAACGCGGCGACCAGACCTTCGACGAGCGCGTCGGCAGGGCGAGGCAGATCGTCGACGCCGCGTGGCGCCGCTGAGCTATCCCGTCATCGCCTGAACCGTGCGCGCATATCCGGCGCGGCGTGCACCGCTTCGCCGCCGATCACCGTCGCCAGCACGCGTGTCGCGGGGATGTCCTCGGCCTCGCAGGTCATGACGTCGCGGTCGATAACCACGAAGTCCGCCAGTTTGCCCCGTTCGATAGAGCCCTTGCGCCCCTCGGTGTACTCGGCGAACGCCGCGCCGACTGTGAAGCCGCGGAGCGCCTCGGTCCGGGCGACGCGCTCTTCGGGGCGCCAGCCGCCCTCGGGCGCGCCGTCAAGGTTCTGCCGTGTGATCGCCGCGTACAGCCCGAGAAACGGGTTCTGCGATTCGACCGGGAAGTCGCTGCCGAACGCGACGGGCACGCCCGCGCGCAGCAGCGTCGCCCACGCGTACGCGCCCCGGGCGCGCTCGGCGCCGATCCGCTCCTCCACCCAGCGCATGTCGCTGGTGCAATGCGTCGGCTGCATCGACGCGATCACCCCGAGGCGGGCCATCATCGGAACGTCCTCCAGATCGAGCATCTGCGCGTGCTCGATGCGGAACCCGCGGAAGTCGGTCTCGATCGAAGGGATCATGACCCTGGCCGCCCGAAAGGCGCCGAGGACCTCCGCGTTGCCGCGGTCGCCGATCGCGTGCACCGTGATCTGGTACCCCTTCCGCGCGGCGTCGGCGGCGACCTCGGCAACATCGCGCGGGTCGCTGACCGCGAGGCCGGTGTACGGGCGCCCTCGGTCGTCGGTGGGACGATCGGAGTAGGGCGCCTTGAGCCACGCGCCGCGGGAGCCCATCGCCCCGTCCATGTACAACTTTGTGCCGCGCATCGTGAAGCGGTCCCCGACGATCGGGTCGTTCGCCTCGAACCACTCCATCGCGTCGGCGCCGTGGATCATCGCGTACACGCGGATCTTCAGACGCCCGTCCGCGGCGAGGCGGCGGTAGACGCCGATATCGCTCGGGGAGACGCCCATGTCGTGCACGGCGGTCAGCCCCGCCGCGAGGCACATCTCCTGCGCCTTGAGGATCGCCGCTTCGGCGGTGAAGGAAGCGTCGTCGATCACGCGCTCCACCAGCGACATCGCGTTGTCGACGAGCACGCCGGTCGGCTCGCCGTCCGCGTCGCGGATGATCTCGCCTCCGGGCGGGTTGGGCGTGGCCCGGTCGATGCCCGCGAGGCGCATCGCCGCGGCGTTCGCGAGCCCGGCGTGCCCGTCGACGCGGCGCAGCCACACCGGATTCGCGGGCGAGACCTCGCTGAGTTCGTGATGCGTGGGCAGCGCCTTGCCCGGCCAACTCTCGTGATCCCACCGCCCGCCGAGGACCCACGCGCCGCGGGTCTTTGCATCCGCGCTCGCCTCGACGGCGTCGACAATCTCACTGAAATCCTGCACTGTTGCGAAATCGAGCAGGCCGAGTCCGTACTCGCCCAGCCCCTGCATGTGTCCGTGCGCATCGATCAACCCCGGGAGCACCGTGGCGCCGTCGAGGTCGACCCTGCGCGTTACGCCCTCAAGCATCGCGACATTTTCGTGCCCGACCGCGATGAACACGCCGTTCTCGGTCGCGAACGTGCTCACGCGGGAGCGATCCGGGTCCATCGTGTGAACGTTGGCGTTGACGTAGACGGTGATCTCGCCCGGCGCGAGCTTGGCCGTGGCGAGCAGGACGGTCGCGAGCATCGTGAGTCTGGCGATCACTGCACGCCTCCGGTGGATGTCCTTCTGGGCATCGCGCCGCTCATGACGCGCACCGCGTGCTCGACGCCCTCGACAACCATCGACATTCGCTCGAGGTCGAGCGTCTCGATTGTGTCGCTCGACTTGTGGTAGTGCGGGTTCCGGAAGTTGCTTGTGTCGGTGACCATTACGGCGGGGACGCCGATGTCCCAGAACGGCGCGTGGTCGGAACGGCGGACGTCGGGTATCGCCTCGCCCGCGCCGGGCACGAAATCGAGCAGGAACGTCTTGAGCCGCGGCGCGCCGGCCCGCATCAGCGAATCAAGATCGCGCGCGAACGGCGAGGAATCCCGGTTGGCGACGAGAACGATCGAGTCGCCCACGGTGGGGGGCTCGAACACCCCGGGGATGTGGGGGATCGGCGAGCGCTGGCTGCCCGGCTCGTCGGAGAAATACCCGATCATCTCGAGGTTGATCACGCCGACGATGCGCTCGCCGGTTTGCGCCCGCCGCTCCGCGTACATCGCGGCGTGCTCCTCCGAGCCGTAGAGCCCACGTTCCTCGACGTTGAAGAGGACAAAGCGCACGGTGCGCTTCGAGCGTTCGGCGAACGCCGGGGACGAGAGCCGCCGCGCGACTTCCAGCACGCCCGCGACGCCCGACGCGTTGTCGTCGGCGCCGGGCGAGCCCTGCACAGCATCGAAGTGCGCGGCCACCAGGATGATTTCCTCCGGTGTTTCGACGCCCCGGATCTCGGCGATGACGTTGTTCCAGCCGGCCGAATTCTCCGGGCTGGGCCAGTCGATGGGTTCGAGGGTGGGCGAGTACCCGTACCCCGCCAGCGATTCACGAAGGATCGCCTCGGTTTCCTCGAGCCCGGGCGAGTCGGCGCGGTTGCTCGTGGCGACCCGCGCGACGGGCAGCGCGCGGAGTTGGTCCTCGATGGTCGAGGAAGACACGGGCAGGGCGTACGCGGGAACGTCGCGCCGGACGGGCGCGCTCGGCGCGCCGGCGCACCCGAGCAGCGACATGGCGACGCCGATGGCTGCGGCGACGCGGAGAGCGGTGTGCGTGGTCATGGCGCCCATGGTACCGATCGGCCCGGGCGTCCGTCAGTCGATATCGAGCCCGAGGTCGACCGTCACGGCCGAGTGCGTCAGCGCCCCGACGGAGATGCGGTCGACGCCGGTTTCCGCGATCGCGCGGACGGTGTCGAGCCGCACGCCGCCCGACGCCTCAAGCAGGAGGGGGGAACCGGCGTCGTCTCGACGGCGCACGGCGTCGCGCAGGGTCTGGGTGTCCATGTTGTCGAGCAGCGCGATGTCGATCAGCCCGCGCTCGACCGCGAGCACCTGTGTGAACTGCTCGGGCGTGTCGACCTCGACCTCGATGAAGCGAGCCCGGCCGTCCGACTTCGCGGCGCGGGCGGCCTCGGTCAGCCGCGCGGCGAGTTCCGCGCCTCCAAGCCCCGCGATGTGATTGTCCTTGATGAGCACGGCGTCGAAGAGCCCGAGGCGGTGGGATGTTCCGCCGCCGCAGCGAACCGCGTATTTCTCGAACGCGCGGAGGCCGGGCGTGGTCTTCCGTGTGTCGAGGATGCGCGCGCGCGTGCCGGCGACCTCATCGACGTAGCGCCTCGTGAGCGTGGCCACGCCGCACATGCGGCCGAGCAGGTTCAGCAGGGTGCGCTCGACCGTGACGATGGACGCGAGGTCTCCCGTGAGCACGGCGAGGGTGTCGCCTGCGCGAAACCGTTGGCCGTCGGAAGTCGTGACCTCGACGCCGAGGCCGCCGCCGAACACCTCGAGGAGCATCGGAACGCTCGCGAGCCCGGCCGCGACGCCGTCAGCGCGGGCGCGGACCATGGCTGTCGCCGTGCGCGACGACGAACCCATCACGCGCGCGGTCAGGTCGCCGGAGTCGTCGAGGTCCTCCTCGCGCGCGAGTTCGAGCAGACGACGCGCCCGCCCGTCGCGGGACAGCCACTCCCAGAATCCCGCGAGGTCGAGCGTGTTCGGGTCCGTCATCGGACGCATGGTAGGAGCGGAGCGTCGGCATCCAGCGTCTGCCACGCGTTGCCGGTGAACCTTCGGAAGGGCGGCGCGTCCCGGGTCTCGACGAAGTCGTCGACCCACAGGAGCGTCGCGTAGCGGGCGCCGAGTTTCGCGTCCCACGCCTCGTCCGGACCGCGGATCAGGTGGTTGTAGCGGTCCTTGATCGAACGCACGCCCTCTGGGGTGAGCCCTTCGAAACTCTCGACCCTGGCGATGGTCGCGCGTGCACGGATCGGTCCGTCGCGCTGTTTGAGGTAGAGCGTGTCGCCTTCGCGCGCGAGACCGAACGGCGGGATGCGGTTGCGCGAGAGCCGGAGTTCCACGCGTTTCTCGCCGCGCAGCATCATGTCGATGTACGGCGCGAAGACGACGGCGACGTGGATCACCGTTCTGACCTCGGCCGCGACGCCGCGGCGAGCGCAGCGCGGATCACGCCGTCGCCCCCGCTCGTGAATTCGATCTCGACGCGCGGGACGAGCCACTCGAGGCCGGTCGCGCCGCCCCTGGAGAGGACACGGCGGATCTTCACCCAGTCCTTGGCGGTGGTGAGCACGGCTCCGGCGCCGCGCAGCCGCGCCTCGTTGATGTAGTTCACGATCGAGGCTTCGGTGTACTTGGCGTGATCGCTCAACAAACGCTCGCCCACAAGCCGCGCGCCCACCGCGTGGATCTGGGCGCGCAGCGCGGCAGGGTTGCCGATTCCCGTGAGCAGGAAGAGTCGCCTGCGGCGGAGAGATTCGAGGTCTTCGGTCCCGGGGTGGTCGCCCGGGAGCGAGTAGCGGTCGATCCGCGCCCACGAGTGCACGCAGGTCGCGAGCGGCGACCCGGGTTTGCAGGCCATCGAGACGCGGTCGAGGAGGGTATCGAGCGCGGACGACGCCACGCGGTCCACGCGCGTCACGATGACGGCGTCGGCGCGTTTCAGCGACTCGACGGGCTCGCGAAGCCAGCCGGCGGGGAGGCACCGGTCGCTGAAGGGGTCGCGAGTCGCGTCGACGAGCACGATGTCGAGATCGCGCGCGACGAAGCGGTGCTGGAAGCCGTCGTCGAGGAGCACGCAGTCGGCCTCGCCGCCTTCGTCGAGGAACGCGGCGATCGAGCCGGCGCGGTCGGGATGCGCGAGCACGCGGACCCCGGGCAGCGAGTCGAGGTATTCCTGTTCCTCGTCGGAGGTCTGGCCGTCGGACTTCTTGTACCCGCGCATGGCGATGACGGGCGTGACGCCGCGCTTGAGCATTTCGCGGGCGAGCCGGGCGACGACCGGGGACTTCCCCGTGCCGCCGACGGAGATGTTGCCCACGCTGATGACGGGCAGGGGGGCGCGCCAGACGCGTTCGCCACGGTCGAACTGCTTGTTGCGGCGCGCGACGGCCCTGCGATAGAGCGGCTCGACGCGTCCGAGGACGCGGAGCGGTCTGGGCAGCGGGGATTCGCCTCGGTCGGCCGTGAGCGCCGTGGGGTCAGCCATCATCACGGGATTGTGACGGGAACGCGTCGCTTTCGCCACGCGCGTCGCGGCGGGCGAGGGCGGCCATCCCCTGCGCGGCCGCCGCGATCTCGCGCCGCTGGTGGGCCGCGAGACGCCACGTGTTCAGCGCGTCGAGCACCGCGAGCAGCAGGCACACGATGAGCAGCATCGCGACGACGGTCCAGATGAGCACGAAGGCCCGCGGGGAGGTGTTCGCGTCGACCACGGAGACGCCGGCGGCGAAGAGCGGCACGCCCAGCATCATCACCCACGAGTTCGCCTGTCGGATGCGTCGGCGGCTGCGCGGCATGCTCCGGCGGTCGAGACCCGTCGAGTGCCACGCGATGAGGATCAGCGCGAGTGCCGCGACAGGCAACGCGATCCACGGGCTGACGACAGCGGCGAGCAGCGCGGGCGTCATGCCCCGGCCATCTCCGGCGCGGCGTCGGCTTCCGCGAACCTGGGCAGCAGCAGGGGCTCTAGGCGGCGCATGGGCAGGCCCATGATGCTCGTCGGGTCGCCTTGGTATTCGATGGGCCACCCGGCGGCGAGGCGTTCCTCGAGGTTGTACGCGCCGGCCTTGCCGCGCCAGTCGCCTGAGGCAAGGTACTGGTCGACGCGCTCCGCGCCGATCTCGCCGACTCGCACCGTGGCCCGGTCGGTGAACAGCACGCGGCGGGCGTCGCTCTCGACCAGCGCGACGCCGGTGAGCACCTCGTGCGCGCCGGATTCGAGCGTGTGGATGATGCGGCGCGCGTCCGCTTCGTCGCGGGGCTGGCCGATGATCCGGCCGTCCTTCACGACGACGGTGTCGGATCCGAGGACGACGGCGCCGCCGGTCTGCTCGCCGAGAGTGCGCCGACCGCACCACGCCTTGAGATACGCGAGGGCGGCGACCCATTGCGCGGGGGTCACGGAGGTGTGCACGAGCAGGGAGTCGTCGATTCCGGCGTCGATGATGTCAAACCGGACGCCGCTGCGCCGGAGCAACTCGCGCCGGCGCGGCGACTTGCTCGCGAGGCACAGCCGCGCCGAGCGAGCGGGGTCATCGGGATGGAGTCGCCGGGCCGGATCCATGCAGGATGGTACGAACCCGAGCGGACAAAGTTGCCCGGAAACCCGGGGCGATCCTCGGTTCGATCACCGGGCCGGATAGGTGGCGGAGGTCTTCTCGGTTTCCCAGACCGTGACGGCGTCGAGGGTTGCGCCCGCGTCGCCCAGCGGGGCCTGCAGCAGGTCGAAGCAGACCCGCGCGATGTTCTCGACCGACGGGTTGAGGGCGCCGTCGCCGAACTCCTCGGTGTCGACATTCAGGTGCTTGTGGTCGAATCGCTCGATGATCAGGTCGTCGACGAGGCGCTCGAACAGGGCGAGTGTGAAGGTCGTGTCGACGGGGACGCGCACCGCGGGCTCGACGACGTAGTTGTGGCCGTGCCCGTTCGGGAGGTTGCACTTGCCGAAGAGGCGGCGGTTTTCTTCTTCGGAGAGCGCGGGCACGTTCAGGCGGTGGGAGGCGGCGAACTCGAAGCGCTGGCGGAGGATGGCGTGGGTCATGTCGTCGGCTCGCATTTCCACGGAATAGAAGGGCGTGAGGAACCATCGGACGCGGTGGAGCATCCCGCCCAGGGCGTCGTTCAGCGCGGGCATGAAGCGGCGCATCGCCGAAGCGGGCTGGATGCTCGGCTCGGTGCGGCAGGCCCGCGCGATCACGGGGATTGCCTCGGAACGGGCGGCGGCGTCCACGGCCTTGATGTCGAGGAAGTACCCGGTGGCCGGATCGGCCTCGCCTCGGCAGACGACCCGCATGTGGTACCATCGCCCGAGACCGTGCATGGCGGGCTTCCCCGCGTACCCGTTGGGATGATCGCCGACGGGCGCGGAATCCGCCTCGTCGTTGACGGCGAACCGAATTTCACGGGTCAGGAACAGCACGCAGGACTCTAGCGTTCAGCCGTGCGGACCCGCGACTCCAGAAGCAAGGACCTAGCCATGGCGTGCGGAATGTGCAGGATCGGGATCGGGCTGGCGCTCGCGGTCGCCGCGGCGGTTGGAGCGGCGTCGATCGCGTCGAGCGAAGCCCCCGCCTCCGAGCAGACCGACTCTCCGTATGTGCTCGGTCACACGATGCCTCTGCTCGACGGGACCGAGCAGGATCTGGCCTCGTACAAGGGCGAGGTCGTGCTGATCGTCAATACGGCGAGCAGGTGCGGGCTGACGCCGCAGTACAAGGATCTCCAGTCGTTGTACGAAGCGCGCAAGGACGATGGGTTCGTGGTGCTTGGGTTCCCGGCCAACAACTTCATGGGCCAGGAGCCGGGGACTGACAAGCAGATCGCGGAGTTCTGCGCGCAGAACTACGGCGTGACGTTCCCCATGTTCTCCAAGATCAGCGTGAAGGGCGACGACATCGCGCCGCTCTACAAGCAGTTGACCTCGCAGCCCTCGCCCGTCGGCGGGGAGATCCAGTGGAACTTCGACAAGTTCCTGGTGGATCGCAGCGGGAACGTGGTCGCGCGGTTCTCGCCGCGCACCCGCGTGACGGACGAGGCGTTCCAGACGAAACTGGGTGAACTCCTCGGGCGCGACGGCTGAGCGGAAGCCGAGTCGCGTCGAGGTCGTTCACCACGAGGCCCGCCGCGGAGGCGGGCCTTCTTTATGCCTTTGGTTTCCACGCGAGCAGGCGCAGGGCGTTGAGCACGACGACCACCGTGCTGCCCTCGTGGAAGACGACCGCCCAGCCGATGCTCGCGTAGCCCGCGGCAGCCAGCGGCGCGAGCACCGAGATCACGCCCAGCGCGATCACGAGGTTCTCCAGCACGATGCGCCGGGCGAACTTCGCGAGGGCCACGGTTTCCGGCATGCGGGCCAGGTCGTCGTTGAGCAGCGCGACGTCCGCGGTTTCGAGGGCGGCGTCGGACCCAGCGGCGCCCATCGCGATGCCCACGGTCGCGGCCGCAAGCGCCGGGGCGTCGTTGACCCCGTCGCCGACCATCGCGACCCGGCCGTAGCGACCGACGAGCGACTCGATGAGGTCGAGTTTCTGCTCTGGCAACAGCGACGCGTGGACCTCATCGAGGCCTACGGCGGCGCCGACGGCGTTCGCGGCGCCGGCGTTGTCGCCCGTGAGCATCACCTGCGCCTCGACGCCCATTGCGCGGAGCGCGTCGACGCTCGGCTTGGCCGTTGCGCGGGGGGGATCGGCGAGCGCGAGCACGCCGAGATAGTCGCTGTCGGCGCGCACGATCACGGCGGTGGCGCCGAGTTCCGATTCTGCCTCAGCGACGGCGCGGTCGACCCACGAAGGGCGAGCGGCATCGTCCGCGAAGAACTTGGGCGCGCCCGCCAGGATTTCGGCGCCGCGGTGCACGCCGCGCAGCCCCTTCCCGCGGACCGCGGCGACCTGCTCGGCAGCGACGCCGTCCCAGCCGCGTTCCTTGGCGCCCGCGACGATTGCGCCGGCGAGGGGGTGGGCGCTGCCGGTCTCGATCGCCGCCGCGGCGAAGAGCGGGTCGGTCTCGCCCGATCCCGGCGCTGGCGTGATGCGCACGATCCTGGGCTTCCCTTCCGTGAGGGTTCCGGTCTTGTCGTACGCGATGGCGCGGAGCCGCGCGAGCGATTCGAGGTGCGCGCCTCCCTTGAGCAGCACGCCCAGACGCGCCGCGCGCGCGAGGGCGGAAAGCATCGCGGCAGGCGTGCCTATCGCGAGGGCGCAGGGCGAGGCCGCTGTGAGGAACGCCATCGAGCGGTAGAACCACGTGGCGAACGCGTCGCCCGTTGCGCCGGCCAGCAGCGGGGGAACGAAGAAGAGCACGGCGGTCGCGCCGAGCACGAGCGGCACGTAGTACCGCTCGACCTTGGCGGTGAAGAGTTCGGTCGGGCTCTTGCGCGTCTGGGCCTCTTC
>JBQLZI010000056.1:0-11184 GCA_052168195.1 Phycisphaerales bacterium | reverse complement strand
GGGAAGCACAGATAAACCCTTTCACGCCCGCGTCGCTCACTCGGCGGCCCGGGCGCTTCGCCGGGATCGGCGCGCCACGCGCCACGAAGCCCCTCCCGGCCGCTTCCCATCATTCATTGGCGACTCGCATGGATACTCCCGGTGCGAATCGCACCGGAGATCCCGCTTGCCCACTTTCGATTCGTACGCTCTCGCTGCGCCCATCCTCCGCGCCCTCAAGGCGCGCGGCTACGAAACACCCACCCCCGTCCAGCACGCCGCGATCGTCCCGGCGATCGCCGGGCGCGACGTTCTCGCGGTCGCGCAGACCGGGACCGGCAAGACCGCCGCGTTCCTGCTGCCCACCATCCACCGGCTGCTCCGCGCCGACGCGAACACGCGGCCCAAGGGGTACAACGGGCCGCGCGCCCTCGTGCTCACGCCCACGCGCGAACTCGCCAGCCAGATCGCCGAGGCCTTCGACGCCTACGCGGGGCAGACCGCCCTGCGCAGCACCGTCGTCGTCGGCGGCGTGAGCCAACTCAAGCAGGAGCGGGCGCTGGCGCGCGGCGTCGACCTGCTCGTCGCCACCCCCGGGCGTCTTCAGGACCTCATGGACCAGCGCATCGTCGACCTGCGCCTCGTCGAGACGCTCGTCCTCGACGAAGCCGACCGCATGCTCGACATGGGGTTCATCCAGCCGATCCGCGAGATCGCCGCCGCCCTGCCCTCCCCCCGCCAGACCCTGATGTTCTCCGCGACGATGCCCAGGGCGATCGAGGACCTGGCGCGCTCGCTGCTGGTCGAACCAGAGCGCATCGAGGTCGAGAAGCGCAAGGAAACCGCCGGCCTCATCGAGCAGATGGTCTACCCGGTGACCAAGGCGCTCAAGCCCGCGCTGCTCAAGCACCTGCTCAGTGACGAATCCGTGGAACGCGCGATCGTCTTCACGCGCACGAAGCACGGCGCCGACCGCGTCATGCGCCGCCTCCGCGACGCGGGCTTCGACGCCGACGCGATCCACGGCGACCGGACCCAGCGCCAGCGCGATCGCGCGCTCGACGGGTTCCGCACCGGCTACTACCGCGTGCTCGTCGCGACGGACGTCGCGGCGCGCGGCATCGACGTCGACGGCGTGACCCACGTCTTCAACTTCGACCTGCCCGACGACCCCGAGTCGTACGTGCACCGCATCGGTCGCACGGGCCGCGCGGGCGCCACCGGCGTCGCGATCGCGTTCTGCGATCCGAACGAGCGCGGGCTGCTCAAGGCCGTGGAGAAGGAGATCGGCGCGAGGGTTCCGATGCGCGAACTCCCGCCGCGCAGCCCCGACGCGGTCGCGCGCGAGCGCGAGGCGAAGGCCGCCGAACGCGCCGAAGCCAGGGCCGAGCGTCAGCAGCACGCCGCTCCCCCCGTGCACGACCACGCGCCCGCCAAGCGCGACGAGCGCGCCGCGCCGGGCAAGCCCAAGAAGAAAGCCAAGGTTCGCGGCGGCAAGAAGCCCCACGCGGGCAAGCCAAGCGGCGCCAAGGTCGGCGGCCCGAAGCCGCGGAAGAAGACGGGCAAGGCGAAGTGGTCGAACAAGGGCCACCGCGCGTCGAAGCCGCGGTGATCGATCGCGGTCTTGGCTTGGGCTCAGCGTCCGACGAACAACGACATTGACGGCCGCATGTCTGTGCGTTGTGGGGCAGAGACACCCTCGAGTGCCGCATAGTGATTCGCCATGGCGATCCAGTCGCCACGATGGACGCGCCCCGACCATACCTCGATGACAAAGAACGGATCGGCGACCGGAGCACCACCGCCGCCGATTTCGACAAGTATCGCCTTGCGACCCGGGCCCATGATTGCCTGTGTCACGGAATGTTGTGAGAGCCCGGCGGGGGGCACCAGCGATCGTCGCGTGTTGCAGATATCGTAGATAGCCACATCGCCTGGATTGCCTTGGACAATCTCAATGCATCGCCCGACATAGGCGTGATCGAAATAGTTTGATGAATAGACCGGGACGGATACGAAGAACCCGCGGGCAAACCAACCCAGTACAGCACCGAGAAAGACGATGAAGGGTGTGGCGATCACGATGGCGCCAAGCCAGGCGCTTGGTCTATCCCACATCGAAGTCGCAGCTCGATCGGATGTACGCATGCCGTCGTACTTCGGACGGGTCACCGTAGTTCGCGAAAAAACCGCCCCAGCGTCATGGCCGGGGCGGTCTCAAGGGGGGCTCGCCGTTGCGAGGTCTATCCGAAACGCGCCGATGCGCGGCGCTGGGCAGGAGGATGGCGTTCTGCTTCCTTCAAAAACGGCGCCACACCCCGAAGGCCCGCGCAACGCCCTTGCGCACGGGCTGATGGCTCGCGGTGGCTTTCTTCAGCCGATCAGAACTGGCTGAAAGCGATCACTCGCACGTCTCGCCGAAGTTGGCGAGCACTTCGTTCAGATCGACGAAGTTGACGATGCCGTCGTCGTTAACGTCGCCCGCGACGCCCGGCCCGGTCGCGCCGAAGTCGGCGAGGACGGCGTTGAGGTCCGCGAAGTTCACGAGGTTGTCGCCGTTGGAGTCGCCTTCGCACTCCGCGGGCTCGACGCCGAGGTTCTGGACCGCCCACGCGAGTGCGTCGGCGAACTCCATCGGGTCGGCGTCGTTGTCGAACACGAGCCAGAACGGCTCACTGTCGGCGACGCTCGCGTTCGAGTTGTGGAGTTGGAGTTGCAGGAGGTAGGCGCCCGCGGGGGCGTCGAAGTCGATCGCGTACGTCAGGTGGCGGTGCCACACGCCGCCCGACTGCACCGGGATCGTAAAACCCTCGACGACCGTGTCGGGCGTGGTCGGCGTCATCACCGGGCCGAGCGAGAGGAACGAGACGCCCAAGCGGGCCGAGGGGATCTGCGAGAAATCGTCGCCGTTCCACACGCGCAGCGCGTCGAGGATCCGGAAGCCGATCGTCGAGCCGCTGGAGAACGTGCCGGGGAAGCAGTCGAAGCCGGGCTCGTCGGTGATGCCGGGCACGAGTTCGCCCATCTCCGAGTCGAAGACGCGCTGCGGCTGCGGGGCGCCGCTGACGAACGCGTTGGTGACGATGGCGCCGTCGGTCGAATCGACCGTCAGGATGATGTCGCCGGTGTGCGTCAGGCCGCCCGCGAACGCCGCGGCGTTGGCCACGCACGAGGACAGCGCGGCGATGGCCGCGTGCAGAACAATTCCGGTGCGCATGGGTGATCTCCCGTGTGAGCGCGGTGTTCGGACGCGCGGGTGGACGGCCCGCACACACAAAGTATACGTGGCCGCCCGCGACGCGCGGCCTCGCTCTTCCAACGTCCGGAAATCCGTACCGCGGCGGACTCAAGGAGTCTGGAGCCGGCTGCGCACCTCGGCGAGGTCGAATTCGAGCAGTTCCATGGCGTCGCCGTTCTTCACCACGCAGCGGAACGCGGAGCCGTCGTCGGTGATAAAGCCGAACGACCTGCGTTCCAACGACGCGATGCTGCCGGACGACGTGACTCCGACCTTCGCGCCGAACGCTTCGCCTTTCCAGATGGCCGTGCCGTCGACCATCAGGTGCGTTGTGCGTCCCGAGGTTCGAACATTCCCGCCATCACCAAACCAATAGAAGAGGTGTTCGTTCTCCGGCGTCAGAAAGACTGAATGCACGACGTTGCCGGACTTGATCTCGATGCCGCCGAAGAGGTCAAGGAATTCACCGTCTGCGACGACAAACGGCAGGACCGCGTACTGACCGAACTTCTGTTCGACGCGGACAGACGGTGGATTGCCCGCGTCATCGACCGGAAGGCCGCGGCGTTTGAACGGGTTCGAGAACGTGAGGAACACCGGCCGAACGCCAGTTTCTCCGAGCGAGATTTCACCGATTCCGCTGCCGGTCCAGCGTACGACGGCTTCTTGACCGACAACCTGCTGCACCGTCGCAGCCGTGTTGTCCGGACCCCTGCCGAAGAACGCGAATTCTTGGCCGTTTCTCGAAAATGTAAGCCCGTGGACGCCATCCTTGTACACGGGGGAGCGATACTCCCCGCGGAGCACCTGGTACCCGCGCGCATCGATCATGCGGCCTTCAAAGTCGATGCGCTGCACCGGCTGGATGATGATCGCCGGTTCGGAACCATCCGGCGCGGCGTGCACTTCCACATCTTCCTGTTCGAGGCGGATGCCTTCGGACTCCGCGCCGTCGCGAACCATGTAGGCATAACCGTCGTGAATCGCGAGGTACGAATAGCCGCCGTCGTCGCGAACGTGCACCGCGTGGATCGACCGGTACTCGGGGCCGACGTCGCTGCCGTCAACGACGCGCTGGCCGCGACCGAAGGGCTCCACGATGACGAAGTGTTCTCCGGATGAAGACGCGTGGACCTCCGGGGCCTTGTCGTATGTGCCCCGGTTGGTCACGTATTCCCCATCGCGGCCGGCGTTCCCGTTCACAATCAGTTTCGGCTCGCCCCAGGAGTTCGATCCCTTCCCGGTCTTGTTGGCCCCGAGGCAATACCAGCCCATACCGGTGGCCATCGCCCTGAAGTTGCCGAACTTGTCGAAGACGTGCTCGGTCGGGGCGCCATTCACGACGAGGCGCTGCCTGCCGTCTTCGGTCGGTTCGATGCCGACGACGTCGTTCACGCGGTCGTGCGTCCAGACTTCGGTGAGCGTGGTGCGTTCCCCGTTGACGACGTACACGGTCTCGAAATCCGGCTCTTCGCCTTCTTCGACGGGCACGGGGAGGTACGCGGAATAGAGCAGGTGCGCGCCGTCGGGAGTGAACGCCACCTTCCGCACGCTGCGCGTCGGTTCGCTGGGCGAGCCGTGGCTGTCCCAGACGACTTCGTGCCACTTCTCCGCTTCGGTGTCGACCACCGCGACGAACGCGACGCGGTCGCCGACGGGCGCGACGATGGGGCCTTCGGAGATCCGGGGGAACGGCGGCGAGAGTTCGTCGCCGATCACCACGTGCCACCGCTCGCCGCGACGCAGCGAATACACGACCTTGGAGCCGTCGGCGGTGAACTTGATCGCGCCGATGTCGTCGGCCCACGGACCCGCTTTGCCGTTGACCATCACCGCGCGGCGGCTGCCGGTGCGCCCCTTGTACGCGACCTTCTCGAAATCGGGGGAGAACGTGAGCGGCGACTCGCGCAGGTCGACAGGGAGCGGGCCGAGCGGGATGCGGCGCGTCGGCTCCATCAACCGCTCCGGCAACGAGTCCGCCGGTTCGGTCTTGGCGTCCTCGGCCTGCTTCTCCGGCGCCTTGGCAGGCGTCTCTTCCTTCTTCTCGTCGGGCTCGACGGCCTTCTCGATCGCCTTCTTGGCGTCCTTCAGTTTGGACTTGAAGCCCGGGAAGTCGTCGCCGACGGCGTGGGCCGCGGTGAAGGACAGGCAAAGGCCTGCGGAGAGCACGAGTCGGGTAAGGCGGTTGCCGCGCATGAGGTCGCTCCTGTCGCGTCGGGCTGCTCCCCGGCCCGGACTGAGGCGACCCAGCGTCGCCGGCTGGGGACCGGAAGAACCAACCGCCGACCGTACAGCATTCACCGTGCGTACACAAGCAATTCCTCGGTGATGGAAGGAAGATTGATTTGGCGAGGCGGGCGCGGCGACCGGGTCGGCAAAATTGACCGATCGTGGACGTACGGCGGCGTGATCGCGCCGGCGGAGTCCGCTGGCATCGCCCGGCTGTGTGCGCAATGATGCGGCGCTGCCGGGACTCGCCGTTCCCACGGTCGCGGGATTCGGTACCATCACGGCCAATGGTTCGGCGGTGCATCTCAGTCGTTGGTCTCGCGGCGACAGCGCTCGTGACGCCGGGCTGTCTTGTGGGCCCGGACTACGAGCAACCCGAGGCTGCTTTCAACGATGCGTGGTCCGCCGCGATGGAGGACCGCGCGTCAGCCCGCGAGTCCGAACATCTCTGGTGGGAGACGTTCAACGATCCCACACTCACTGCGCTCATCGAGGAGGCGTACTCGCAGAACCTGACGCTGCGCACCGCCGGGCTTCGCGTGCTGGAGGCGCGCGCAGCGCGGGGCGTGGCCGTCGGAAGGTTCTTTCCTCAACTTCAGGAGGCATTCGGGAGCCTCAACGCGAACCAGATCAGCGAGAACGACGTCGGCCCGATCGGCGACACCTCGTTCAACGACGCCGAGATCGGCCTGCAGGCGGCCTGGGAACTGGATTTCTGGGGGAAGTTCCGGCGCGGGATCGAAGCGGCCGACGCGGAAGTGCAACTCACCGTCGCCGACTACGACGCCGTGCTCACGAGTCTCGCCGCGGAAGTCGCGACGTCGTACATCCTGATCCGCTCGCTTGAGGAGCGCCTGGTGTTCGCGCGGGCCAACGCCGACCTTCAGGCCGAAACGCTCGCGCTCACGGAGACCCGGTTCAGAGCCGGCGCGGTCTCCGAACTCGACGTCTCGACGTCGCGCGGGACGCTCGCGAACACGCTGGCGCGCATCCCCGACCTTGAGAACTCGCTCCGGCAGACGAAACTGACGCTGTGCGTGCTGCTCGCCAAGACTCCCTCGGAACTCGAGGCGGAACTCGCGCCGGCGCCGAGCGCGGCCCGCCGCGTCCCCGATCCGCCGGCTCGTCTCGCGGTCGGCGTCCCGGCCGACCTGCTGCGCCGGCGCCCGGACGTCCGCGCCGCGGAGCGACTTGCCGCGGCCCAGAGCGCCCGCATCGGCCAGGCCACCGCTGACCTGTTCCCGAGCATCTCGATCGCGGGCGCGACCGGCTTCGTGAGCACGGACTTCAGCGGCGGCAACAACCCGGAACTCGGCGACATCTTCGACACCGACTCGTTCGCCGGGTTCATCGGGCTGCGCGTGAACTGGCCGATCCTGAACTACGGTCGCATCCAGGGAAACATCCGCGTGCAGGACGCTCGGTACGAGCAGGCGATCGCGCAGTTCCAGGAATCGGTCATCCGCGCCGCGGCGGACGTCGAGGCGGGGCTCTCCGACTTCCTGCGCGCCAAGGAGCGCACGGATCACCTCGACGACGCGGTCAACGCCTCCCAGCGGAGCGTGCAACTCTCGCTCATCCAGTACCGCGCGGGCGCGGTCGACTTCATCCGCGTGAACGACGCGCAGACCGGGCTCGTCGAGGATCAGGACACTCTGGTCGCGTCGCGAGCGGCCATCGCGCTCGGCGCCGTGCGCACCTACCGCGCGCTGGGCGGCGGCTGGGAGATCCGCGAAGGATCGGAGTTCGTCGACGCGGATACCGCGGAGCGCATGCGCGGCAGGACAGACTGGGGCGACGTGCTCGCCCCCGACTGGACGGAGGGGTCCGATCTCGGCTTCTCGCGCCCCCCCACGGTCCCGGACGAGGGGGACACGCCTTGACTCAGGAGACAGCGATGCGTTCCCGAACAGGCCCGGTGTCGCGGGCCACCCTCGCAGGCGCGATCGCCGCGACGTCTCTCGCGATCCTCGCGCCGGGCTGCGGCAGGGGCGACAACGCCAACGCGTACGTCGAACCTCCCCCGCCGGAAGTGATCGTCGCCAAACCCGTGCAGCGAGATGTGACGACTTACATCACCTACACCGGAGTCGTCGAGGCGTCGGCGACGGTCGACCTGACCGCCCGCGTGAGGGGGTATCTGCAGTCCATGCATTTCGAGCCGGGCCAACGCGTCGAGGCGGGTGACCTTCTGTTCGTGATCGATCCCAGCGAATACCAGGCGGCGGTCGAGCGCGGCGAGGCCATCGTGCGATCGCGCGCCGCCGCCTTGGAAGGCGCCGAGAACGACGCGCGCCTGGCGCGGGAACTGGCGGACCAGCGGGCCGGTCCTGAGATCGACGCGCTCATCAAGGCGGCCCGCCGCGACGCGATGGTGGCGGACCTCGCCGCCGCGGAAGCGGACCTTGTCGACGCGAAACTCAACCTTCAGTACACCGAAGTGCGCGCGCCGATCAGCGGCCGCGTGACCGTCAACTACGTCGACGTCGGCAACCTTGTCGGGCAGACCGAGCCGACACTCCTTGCGAGCATCGTGCAGGCGTCCCCCGCGTATGTCCCCGTTGATGTCAGCGAGTCAGACGTCGTCTCAGTCAGAAAGGCACGGGAGCAGCAGGGCGCGCGCGGCGATGGCATCGAGCCGGGGCAGATCGCTCCGGGTGAGTGGCGTCCGAGCGAACTGGCGCTCGCGAACGATGATGACTTCTCCATCACCGGCCGCATCGATTATGTCGAGCCGCAACTCAACGTCGAAACCGGGACGCTGCGTGTTCGGACCCGGTACGAGAACGAAGATGACTCGCTCATCCCGGGCATGTTCACCCGCGTTCGTTTCGCGATGTCATCAAAGGACTCTCTGCTGGTTCCCGAGTCGGCGCTGCTGAGCGATCAGCAGGGCCGCTACGCGCTCGTCGTGAACAGCGAGAACACGGTAGAGATTCGCCGCGTGCAGATCGGTGCGCTCGACGGATCGATGCGAGTTGTCGAACAGGGACTCTCGCCAGACGACCGGGTGATCGTGCTCGGCGCCCTGCGTTCACGCCCCGGATCCAAAGTCACACCGAAGACCCAGCAGCCCTCGGGCGGCGCGAACTGAGGACGACCCATGCTCGCGGAGTTCCCGGTTCGAAGGCCGATCGTCTCGATGGTGATCGCGATCCTGATCGTCCTCCTGGGCGTCGTCGCGTACCCGACGCTCCCGGTGGCGCAGTACCCCGACATCACGCCGCCGGTCGTTCAGGTCACGACCGTGTATCCGGGCGCGAGCGCGCAGGTCGTCGCCGACACCGTCGCCTCGCCGATCGAGCAGCAGGTGAACGGCGTGCCGGGGATGCTCTACATGGAGAGCACATCGTCCAGCGACGGCTCGTACACGCTCAAGGTCACGTTCGAACTCGGGACGAACATCGATATCGCGTCCGTGCTCGTGCAGAACCGCGTGAATATCGCGAGCCCGAAACTGCCCGACGAAGTCAAGCGCAACGGCGTCACCACCGACCGCGTCTCGTCGAACGTCGTCACGGTTTTCTCGCTCGCGCCGATCGACGACGATGCCTCGATCAAGTACGACGATCTCTTCATCACGAACTACCTCACGATCAACGTCCTCGATGAATTGAAGCGCATCGCGGGCGTCGGCGACGCCAAGGTCTTCCCGGCGAAGGACTACGGGGTCCGGCTCTGGCTCGATCCCAACCGCCTCAAAGCGCGTTCGCTCACCACGATGGATGTGATCAACGCGCTTCGCGAGCAGAACGTGCAGGTCGCGGCCGGCGCGATCGGACAACCGCCCGTCCCCGCGGGGCAGGCGTACCAGTACAACGTCTCGACGCTCGGGCGACTCTCGACCATTGAACAGTTCGAGAACGTGATCGTTCGCGCCGACGGGAACCGCATCATCCGCGTCAAGGACGTCGCGCGCGTCGAACTCGGCGGCAAGTCGTACGACCTGCTGGCGAGGTACAAAGGCGTCCCCGCCGCGGCGATGGTCGTCTACCAGGCGCCGGGCGGGAACGCCGTCCAGGTCGCGGAGGATGTCCGCTCGCTGCTCGAGCAGAAGTCCGCGGATCTCCCGGATGGCCTTCGCTTCGAGACGGTGTACGACACGTCGGAGTTCGTCCTCTCCGCGATCGAGGAAGTATTCCACACGTTCTACGAGGCGCTCGCTCTCGTCTTCGCGGTCGTCATCATCTTCCTCGGCAGTCTGCGCCTGTCGATCATCCCGATGCTCGCGATCCCGGTGTCGATCATCGGCACGTTCTTCTTCGCGATGCTCTTCGGTTTCTCGGTCAACCTGCCAGTGCTCTTCGGCCTCGTCGTGGCGATCGGCATCGTCGTAGACGACGCGATCGTCGTAGTCGAGAACGTCGAGCGCATCCTGGTCGAGGAGGGCCTCGGGCCCAAGGAAGCGACGATCAAGGCGATGAAAGAGGTGCTCGCGCCGGTGATCAGCACCACGCTCGTGCTTGTCGCGGTGTTCCTCCCGGCGTCCTTTCTCCCGGGCATCTCGGGGCAACTGTTCCGCCAGTTCTCGCTCACGATCGCCGCGAGCACGCTCATCAGCAGCGTCTGCGCGCTCACGCTCTCGCCTTCGCTCGCCGGTCTTCTGCTGAAGCCCCCGAAGAAGGGCAAGAAGCCGTTCATCCTTGTGCGCTGGTTCAACGCCGGCTTCGACCGCGTCGCGAACGCGTACGCCGCGATGGTTCGATTCCTCGTGCGGCCGGCCGCGATCGGATTCGTGCTCGCCGCGTTCGGCGCGTGCTTCGTCGGCATCGTGTTCACGTTCAACCGCGTCCCGACCGGGTTCGTCCCGCTCGAGGACCGCGGCATGATCATGATCGATGTATGGATGCCCGACGCCGCGTCGCAGGAACGCACGCTCGCCGCCGTCGCCAAGGTTGAGGCGATACTCGAACGCACCGAGGGCGTGCGCAACTACACCGCGCTGCCCGGGTTCTCGATGATCAACGGGAACGGGTCGAATTACGCGATGTTCTTCGTGGGTCTCGAGGATTGGGACACGCGTCTGCCGAAGGGCCGCGATCTCGCGACCATCATGCGGGACGTCCGCGAGCAGGCCGCGTCGATCCCGGACGGCGTCGTAGTCGTGTTCTCGCTGCCTGCGGTCGACGGCGTCGGGAGCGCATCCGGATTCGATCTTCGTGTGCAGGACCGTTCCGGCCTCGGTCGACAGGCGATGGGCGAAGTCGTTCGGACGCTCGTGGCCGACGGGAACGCGCAGTCGAAACTCACCGGTGTGAACAGCGCGTTCCGTGCGGCGGTGCCGCAACTGTTTGTCGACGTCGACCGCGAGAAGGTGAAGACCCTCGGGCTCCCGCTGCAGGACGTGTTCTCAACGATGTCCGGCTACCTGTCGTCGGCGTACGTCAACGACTTCAACCTCTTCGGACGCACGTGGCAGGTCAGCGTCTCGGCCGACAGCCGCTTCAGAGCCACGCCCGAAGATATCAGCCGGCTCGATGTGCGCACACCAACGGGAGAGATGATCCCGCTCGGCTCGCTCGTCAGAGTGACCGAAACGATGGGCGCCGATCGCGTCATCCGTTACAACATCTTCCCGGCGGCGGTCGTGCAGGGCCAGCCGGCGCCGGGAGTCTCTTCCGGCGAGGCGCTCGGCGTCGTCGAGAGCATGGCGGATTCGGTCCTCCCGCCCGCGGTGGCCTACGAGTGGCCCGCGCTCTCCTACCAGGAGAAACTCGTCGGCAATCAGGCGCTCGTGG
>JBQLZI010000055.1:0-11433 GCA_052168195.1 Phycisphaerales bacterium | reverse complement strand
GCTTCGACGGCGATGCCGACCGCTGCGTCGTCGTCGACGAGAAGGGCGGCATCGTCTCGTGCGATCATCTCGCGGCGTGGCTCGCCAAGTGGTTCCTCGCGAAGAGCCCCGGCGCCGGCATCGTCTACGACCTGCGCTCCAGCAAGGCGCTCGAGGAAGAGATCAAGGCCGCCGGAGGGATGCCCATCCGAAGCCGGGTCGGCCATGTGTTCATGAAACAGATCATGGCCGAACGCAACTGCGTGTTCGGCGGGGAGCTGTCCGGGCATTTCTATTTCCGCGACAACTTCAACGCCGATTCGGGCGTCATCGCGATGTGCACGGTGCTGTCGGCTCTCGCGGACGCCAAGAAGCCGGTTTCCACGCTCATCGCGCCGCTCAAGCGATACCCGCAGTCCGGCGAGGTGAACTTCGAGGTTGAGGACAAGGACGCCGCCCTCGCCGAACTCAAGGAGCAGTTCGGCCGGCGCGGCAAGGTGGACGAACTCGACGGCGTGAGCATCGACTGCTTCGACTCCGAAGGGTGGTGGTGCAACGTGCGCAAGAGCAATACCGAGCCGCTGCTGCGGCTGAACCTCGAGGCGCGCGACGACCGCACGCTCCGCGAGATGCTCGAAGCGATCTCGCCGCTCCTCGGCACTCCCGTCGAGCACTGAACCACACGAACGCCACGCAGGGACGCGCAAGCCAGATCATGAACCACACGCGATTCTTCGAGCACTGGAATATCGCCGAGAACCCTTTCCGGGCCGAGGAGGCCAGGCACGACTCGGTGTTCGCGCGCGTCGACAGCGTCACGCTTCACCCTGATTTCGAGAAGATCCTCGGCGACCTTCAGCGCCCCTCCACCTCGATCGTGTTCGGGGAGAAGGGCAGCGGCAAGACCGCGCTGCGCATGCAGATCGAGAAGACCATCGCCGCGCACAACGCGTCGCGGTCCGATCAGCGCGTGCTGCTCGTCCCTTACGACGACTGGAACCCCACACTCGACCGTCTCCACGCGCGCATCGGGTCCGACGATCCGCTGGCTTCGCTGAAGAAGATGCGTCTCGTCGACCACATGGACGGCGTGCTCTCCGCCGCCGTCACGCGCGTCGTCGATGACCTCCTCAACGACAATCCCCGCGCCCAGCACGATCTGGCCCAGAACGCGTCGAAGCGGCTCCGCCAGATGGATCCCGGCGCGAAAGGCGACCTGCTCGCCCTCCAGGCCGTGTACGACGCGAGCCCCGCCGCGCCGGTGCGCACCGTTCGCCTCCGCGCGATGACGCGGCCGCCCTTCGACGGGTCGAGCGCCCTGTGGACGCTGCTCGCGTGGATGGGCTGGCTGCTGCCCGCGGCGGTCGTCGGGCTCTTCTTCCTCGTCGAGGGCGACCGCACGAACACCGCGTGGCTCTACGCGTTCCTCGGCACGCTGCTCGTCTGGGCGTTGCTGCTGAGCAAGAAGTACGTCTGGGATCGTTTCGTGCTCCGACGGCTCGCGGGGCGCGTCCGCAAGCAGACCCGCGTGCTGCCCGGGTCGACGGAATCGCTGGCGCGGTCGCTCTCGCTGGTCCCGAAAATGGCCCGCGACCCCGCGACGCTGCCCACGACCGGCGCCGACGACACGCGCTACGCCATGTTCGCGCGGCTGCGGCGGATCCTCTCCCCGCTGGGCGTCGGGAGCGTGATCGTCGTGGTCGATCGCGTCGACGAGCCCACGCTCGTCAACGGCGACGCGGACCGCATGCGCGCCATCGTGTGGCCCATGCTCAACAACAAGTTCCTGCAACTCGAGCGCACCGGCTTCAAACTGCTGATGCCCATCGAACTCCGCCACGCCCTCTTCCGCGAGTCGTCGGCGTTCTTCCAGGAAGCGCGCCTCGACAAGTCGAACCTGATTGAGCGGCTCCAGTGGACGGGCGCGATGCTCTACGACCTGTGCAACGCGCGCCTGCAGGCGTGCCTGCGCGAGGGCGCCAAGCCGATCTCGCTGCGCGACATCTTCGACGACGACGTCGGCCGGCAGGACATCGTCGACGCCCTCGACCAAATGCGCCAGCCCCGCGACGCGTTCAAGATGCTCTATCAGTGCGTGCAGGAGCACTGCAGCAACGTGACGGAGGACCACCCCGCGTGGCGGATCCCGAAACTCACGCTCGACCAGGTCCGCAAGCAGCAGGCCGAACGCGTGCAGCAGCTCTGGCACGGGGTGCGGCCGGCCTGAAGGTCGTCACTCGCCCGGGATGTACGAGATCACGCCTTCCCAGGGCGAACTCGCGGTCGCGTACTTCTTCTTCGGGATGCGGCCGGACTGGTACGAGAGCCGACCGGCGATGCACGCGTGGCGCATCGCGTGGGCCATGCGCACGGCGTCCTGCGCGTGGGCGATCCCCGTGTTCAGGAGCACGCCGTCGGCGCCGAGTTCCATCGCCGCCGACACGTCGCTCGCGCACCCGACGCCGGCGTCGACGATGACGGGATACGCCGCATCGCCCTCCTTGAGCAGTTCGAGACAGAGCGCGATGTTCGCCGGGTTGAGCACGCCCTGCCCGCTGCCGATGGGCGACCCCGCGGGCATCACGCTCGTGGCGCCGGCCTCCTTGAGCCGCACCGCGGCGATCGGGTCGTCGCTGGAATAGCAGAGCACCTCGAAGCCGTCCTTCACGAGTTCGCGGCACGCATGAAGCGTCCCCACAGGATCGGGCAGGAGCGTCTTCTTGTCGCCGAGGACTTCGAGTTTCACCCAGGAGGCGCCCGGGTTGCCCAGCTGCTCGAGGATGTCGCGCCCAAGGCGCGAGACGCGCACGGCGTCGTCGGCCGAGAAGCACCCGGCGGTGTTGGGCAGGATCGTGTACCGCTTCGTATCGATGAAATCCAGCAGGTTGCGCCCCTCGGCGTCAACGAGGCGCTCGCGGCGAACGGCGACCGTGACCGCCTCGGCGCCGCTGGCGTCGAGGGCAGTCTGCATGGTCGGGAAGTCCCGGTATTTCCCGGTTCCGACGATGAGACGGCTCTCGAACGTGCGCGAGCCGATGGTGAGCGTCTCGGACGTGGCGGGGGCGGCGGTCGTGCTCACGGTCGGTGATCTCCTTAGCCGCCGCCGACGAGCGTGACGATCTCCACGACGTCGCCGTCGCGGAGTTCGCGGGAGTCTCGTTCGCGGTGGGGGACGAGGGCGCGGTTGACCTCGACGGCGCAGGCGCCGCCGGCGAACCCGCGCTCGGCGACCAGCGCCTGGACGGTCAGGCGATCGCCGGGGACGTCGATCTTCTCGCCGTTGACGGTGAGGGTCATTTCAGGGGACTATAGATCCCTCATGCGTTGGATCCTCGCTGGCGCGTTGTCGGGATTGGCGGCCTTTCTGGTCGGGCTTGCGGTATATCTGACCGTCGACCGTCCCACGGCCGATCCGCTCGACGGGTACCCGCGCGACACGCCCGAAGCGACGATCGAGTCCGTGTTCCTTGCGCTCGAGAACGGCGAGGCGGGCGTCATCCCGCGGTTCGTGTACGCGGCGACGCCCGAACAGGAACTCGTGCTCAGCGAACTCGGGCGGCTTTTCGGAAGTCTCCAGGACCTGGCGGCGACCATCGAGGAACGCTTTCCGGAGGAAGTCGCCGAGATCCGCGCGTCGAGCGAAGGCGGAGGGGGGTTCGTCGGGGCCATCCGCGAGGCGGGCCGCAACACCCAGGGAACCGGCGCGCCGACGCGGAACGATCCGCGCTTCTCCGCGACGCTCGGCACGCTCCTCGCCGATCCGCTCGGCTGGCTGCGCAACGCCAGAGACCGGGTGGGCGTGGTTCCGATCGCGGACGATCTCGCGGCGATCACCGTCGACAACAACCCCGCGTTCGGCGTGGGGATGACGATGCGGCGCGAAGAGGGCATCTGGTTCATCGAGCCGCCGCTCAACGCGCCCGGTGTGTCGCGCTTTGCTCCAAAGACGGTCGAGGAGCATCAGGTGCTCGCGTCGATGCTCCGCGTGGTCGACAACACGGTCGTGGAACTGGATAAAGACCTGCGCGCCGGCAAGGCGGACTCGCTGGATGACGCCGCGTCCCTCGCGGGCCAGAAGGCGTTTGCGCCGATCGCGCTGGTGTTCATCGCGTACCAACGGGCGATGGAGGCGCGCGACGAGGCGACGCCGTAGCGAAGAGAAATGGCCGATCCCGCCCGGGGGAGCGGGGATCGGCCTTGAACGAAGAGAACCTTCGTTGGCGAGTTGTTCTCGCCTCAGCGCCGACGGCGGATGCCGACGATGCCCATGGCGGAGAGCATCGCGGCGCTCACGCCGGCGCTCGGAACAAGGAGGATCTGACCTCGTACTTCACCCGGCTGGAACTGGTCGGTGTGGAAGTTCAGGTAGAAGCCGCCGTCGAACAGTCGCGTGACCTCGTCCGCGTTCAGTCCGGACCAGGTTGCGCTCCCGCTGGGGTCCCACGTGCCGTCGGGGTCATTGAACCCGAAGACGATGGGGCCGTTCTCACCGGCGAATCCGGCGTGGATGTGGGCGCCCGGAGAAGCGGGGGCGCCGACCAGACCGGTGATCGACCAGGAGAAGGAGAACGTATTCGCCACGTCGTCGTAGGTTCCGGTCGCCGTGCCGGTCGCCGGCGAGTTGGACGCGGGGATTTCCTGATCGCTGTTGATGACGGCGGCAAAGTCAAAGGTGGCCGCCAGCGCGCCGGACGTCAGTGTGACGAAGGCCGCGACGGAAAGGCAGATCGAACGGGTGCGAGGCATATGAGTCTTTCTCTCTCTTGAGGAATGCGCGAAAGCCCTCCTCGCTTGCGCGCGTATCGGATGTGCGTCGAAGGCTCAACGACGGCGTCGGGCCGCCAAGACGCCCGCGGCCGAGAGCACGGCGAGTCCGCCCGGCGCGGGAACGATCGCCATCGCGGTGACGAGCGCTCCGCCGCCGACTTCCCCGACCATCGAGGCCTGGCCGGTCATGAGGTCGATGGTCCAGAACGTCGACTGGCCGAGGGTGGTGTCCTGCACCATCGCGAACGCGCTGCCGTTGGGCGTGATGTCGAAGCCGGCGAGGTCGGTGAGGTCGGCGCCGAGCGAGCCGACGGTGCCCAGCGTGCCCGCGCTGTTGGCCTGCGTGACGAGGATGTCGAGGCCGGTGTCGAGCCCGTACAACTGCGTGCTCGTCGCGCCCGACACCGAGTTGGTGTACGCGGACGCCACGACGTTGGGGTTGGCGCCCTCGTTCGCGTCGCCCGGCCCGTAGAACAGCGGGGTGACCAGCGTCGACGTGCCGTCGTTGGGGTTGAGGACGATGTTCTGGTCCGCGTCGCTGACCACGCGGATGCGGTCGATCACGGGGTTGAAGTCAAAGCCGAACGACGAGCCGTTCAGTGCGTTCGCGAACGGACCCGCGCCGACCATGGTGGCGGCGCCGGACATCGTGTCGATCGTGTAGAGACGGTTGAAAGAGCCGAGCGCGTAGAGCTGGCCGTTGGCGGGGCGGAAGTCGATGCCGCGGATCTGCTCGTTGCTCTGCAGCCCGGAGATCGCGACGCCCGACATAATGGACCCGGGAGTGCTTGAATCGAACGAGATCAGTGTCTGATCGTTGGTGACGGCAAAGACGGTCGCGGCCGAGGCGCTCGCGCCGGCGGCGCACAGGACAGCAGCGGCGGGGATGGCCCGCATCATCGTGGAACGCATGTTCTTTCTCCGTTCTGAAACTTCTCTCTCTTCCCTCCGCGCGGCTTCGCGTCGGAGGCACGCATGTGAAGACCCTCTCGGGTCACATCCCTCCTTCGGCCCCGGACCCTCGCCCGTTTTTGAGCGGTGGGAAGAATCTCGCCGAAGGTATGTCCGTCCCCGGATCGTCTCCGGGCGGAGTGGGGGTCTTTCCCGCGTGTCGACGATCCTGCAGCGCATCGCGAACAAAGACGCCCGCGCCGTCGACGAATGCGTCGACGAGTACGGCGGGCTTGTCTATCGCCTTGCGCGTCGGTACCTCGATCGTGCGCCCGGGGACGTCGACGACGCGGTGCAGGAAGTCTTCTTTGAGGTCTGGCGCTGCGCGGACCGGTTCGATCCCGCGAAGGGCAGCGAACCGGCGTTCGTTGCGACCATCGCGCACCGCCGCCTTACGGACCACCAGCGTGCGCACCGGTCGCGTCACGCGGCGCCGCTGCTGGGCACGATCGTGGACATGAAAGCGACGGCGCGGCTCGACCGCGTGGCGAACCGCGAGGAGGCCGTCCGCGTGGCCCGCGCGATGGACGAGTTGCCCGAAGAGGAACGCCGTGCGCTGTGGTTGTCCGTTGTGCACGGGCTGAGCCACACGCAGATCGCCGAAGCCACCCAGACGCCCGTGGGCACCATCAAGACCCGTCTGCGTCGCGGCGTGATCCGGCTGCGCGAGATGATCCCTGCGCGGTCGGAAGGCCGCGGCGGCGAAGGAGGTGCGGCATGAGCCCGCTTTCGCCCGCGGAACGCAACCGCCTCCTGGAACTGCTCGCCGACGACATGCTCGGCATGCTCGACCCTGTCGACGCCGCGGAACTTGCGGCCCTGCAGGCCCGCGCCGACGCCGGCCACATCACGTACGACGACATCGTCGCCGGGCTGGTGCTGTCCGCCGACAACCCGGCGGAAGGGGAACTTCCCGCGGCGTCCGCGGCGCGTCTGAAGCGGCTGGGTCGAGCGACGATCTCGGACGACGACGGCGAGCCCGTGCGGGAAGCGAAGCGGTCCGGCGTTGCCGGCGTGCTCGCGCTCTCCGGGTGGCTCGCCGCCGCCGCCGGTTTCCTGATCGCCGCCGCCGTCTGGTTCAACCGTCCGCAGCCGGTGACGCCGCCCGCCCAGCCCGCGGAGCCGACGCTCGTGCAGCGTGCGGACGACCTCGCGGATCAGCCCGACACGATCGTCGTGCCGTTCGCCGCAGCCGGCCTGATCGAAGGCCGCGAGAATGCGGGCGACCTCGTCTGGAACCCGCGCCTGCAGACCGGCTTCCTCCGCGTGCGCGTGCTCGACGAGAACGATCCCGCGCAACGCCAGTACCAGTTGTGGATCTTTGACAAGGCGCGCGAGCAGTACGCAGTCGACGGCGGCGTCTTCGACGTGGCGGCTACGCAGCCGGAAGACGACGAAGGCCGCACGATCATCCCGTTCACGCCCGCGCTCCGCGTGAGCGATCCCGCGGCGTTCGCGGTGACGCTCGAGCAGCCGGGCGGCGTGGTGGTCACGGACCAGAGCGGGCTCGTGTTGCTCGCGCCCGTCGACGGCTGACCGCAACGGTCATCACTTCGCGAGCAGGCTCCGCGCGAGCCGTTTGGCCCGCTTCGCGGGATCGGGGAGGCCGGTCACCGCCGCGAGCGACACCGCGCCCTGCGTCAGCAGCGCGAAGTCATCGGCGACAGCGCCCGGGCGCGCCACGCCGGCGTCTCTCAGCAGGTCCTCGAGGTACGCCCTGAGCCGCGTCGCGTGCGCATCGCAGCGTGCGCGGGCGGGGTGGGCGGCGTCGGGGAGTTCCGCGTGGGTGTTCAGGAACGGGCACCCGCGGAACTCGGGCGTCGCGAACCACTCGCCGAGGGCGTCGAAGAACGCGAGCGGACGATCGGCCGGTTTGCGTCCGAGCCGCTCCACAGTGGCGCGCAGCCAGGCGAACCACTCGTCGTCGAGGCGCTCGAGGGCCGCGGCTACGAGGTCGTCTTTCGAGGCGAAGTGGTTGTACAGCGACATCTTCGCGACCCCGGCGTGCTCGACGATGGCATCGATGCCGACGTTGTTCACGCCGTGCTTTACGAACAGTTCCGTCGCGGCGTCGAGCAGCCGCTCGCGGGCGGGCGGTCGCTGGGTCGGGTTGGTTTCGGGCATGGCGTTCACTGGTGACACTCTATCGCTTGGGCGCGCGAACACGGCCGGGGACCCCTGCGGGGGTCCGTCGGCCGCGCACGCATCGCAGGGTGTGGTGAGAGGATCGGTTTCAGCGTTCGCGGGAGACGTTGCGGTCGAGGAAGTCGACCATGAGCGATCCGGTGAGTTCCGCGTCCTCTTCGAGCACGAAATGTCCGGTGTCGACGAGGTGGAACTCGGCGTTGGGGAGATCGCGGAGATAGGGGTAGGCGCCCTCGACCGGGAAGATGAAGTCGTTCTTGCCCCAGACGATCAGCGTGGGGAACTGGTGCTCTCGGAACGAGGCCTGCCAGGCGGGATAGAGCGGGACATTGCTCTGGTAGTCGTAGAAGAGCGCCAACTGGATGTCGTCGTTGCCGGGGCGATCGAGGAAGTGCTGGTCCGTGGTCCAGGAATCGGGGTCGATCCGTGTCACGTCGCGGACGCCGTGCGTGTACTGCCACTTGGTCGCGTCGAGCGTGACCAGGTGCGCGAGGGCGGCGCGATTGGGTGGCGACGGGTCGTTCCAGTACACCTTGATCGGATCCCAGAACTCACGGAGCCCTTCGTCGTAGGCGTTGCCGTTCTGCACGACGAGCGACTCGATGCGTTCAGGATGCCGCTCCAGGATTCTGAAGCCGACAGGGGCCCCGTAGTCCATGACGTAGAGGGAGAACCGTTCGATGTGGAGGGCATCTAGGAAGGAGTCGACGAGATCGGCGTAGTTGTCGAAGGTGTAGTCGAACTGCGTCATCGGGGGCATGTCGCTGTGCCCGAAGCCCGGATAGTCCGGAGCGATGACGCGGTAGCGCTCCGCAAGGTGGGGGATGAGGTTGCGGAACATGTGCGACGAAGTCGGGAAGCCGTGAAGAAGAAGAACAACGGGGGCGTCTTTGGGTCCGGCCTCCCGGTAGAAGACGCTGACGCCGTCGATGTCGACCGTGCGGTGACGCACAGCGGCGACCGGGTCCGAAGTCTTCGCGACGTGCGTCGTGGGCGGCGTGGCCTGCGCGGTCGCCGCCGGGTTCAGCGCGGCCGCAGCGAGCAGCATCGAGACGGTGATGGTTGGAATGAGCGTGCGCATCGTGGGTTCTCCTGCGATGGGTGTCAGCGGGTGCTGCGCGTTACGCGCCGACGCCGGACGCGGGGCGCACGACCGGGAAGTCGACCTCGACGGCGAAGGTCTTGTTGATGAGGTTCGTGTAGACGTTGAGCGCGACGTTCGCGACGATCTCCGCGACCTGCGCCTCGCTCCAGCCGGCGTCGAGGACGGCGCGGACTTCGTCGTCGGTCACCTCGCCCGTGGTCGAGAGGACCGCGTGCGCGAATCGCAGGGCGGCGAGGGTCTTCGGGTCAGATGAGGTTCCCTCGCGGGCGGCGGCGAGTTCGCTCTCGGGGAGCCCGATCATCTTGCCGATCGCCGTGTGCGCCGAGAGGCAGTACGTGCAGGAGTTGCCCTCGGCCACGAGGATCGCGATCTGCTCGCGGACCTTCGCGGGCAGCGACCCCTCGCCCAAGGCGCCGGAGAAGCCCAGGTACCCCTTGAGCGCGGCGGGGCTGTTGGCCATGACCTTGGTCATGTTGGGGACGAGCCCGAGCTTGGCCTTGACGGCGGCGAGGAGTTCTCCGGCGGCGGCGGGGGCGGACTCGGGGTTGACGGTGGTGATGCGTGCCATGGTGCGGTTCCTTTCGTGTGGGGCGGGCCGACGCGGCCCTGATAGACAGATCGGTCTACATAATGTCCGGGCGCCCAGCGGTATTCCGCACCGGGAAAGAAAATGCGAGGCAGAAGGAACGCCGCCAGATGCGGGCGGAAGGGGGCAGAGGAAGCGTCAAATAACCGTGGCAAGGCATGGGGAGAGGCCACAATCGTGTGTGAAGCCAGCGTGAAACGGACATGAAGCCACCTTTATCCGTGGTTTTCGAGTGGAGTCCGACTCAGATCCGTCCGACGTGATGTGCCGCAACGGGAGGGCTGGACCTTGGAGTCCGGCGCTCCTCCCACAAACAACGTCCATGACGATGTTGTGCCTCCCCTTCGTGCGCGATCGTTGCGATCTCGCCGCATTTGTCGTCGTGGAGTGTGATCATGAAGATCGGACTGAAACTCGTGTTGTCGTTCGCGGCGGTGTCGGCGATCGGCGCGATGATCGGCGCGGCGGGCATCTGGGGTCTCCAGAAGTCCACCAACGCGGCGAACCTGCTCGGCGACGAGGGGCTCCCGGCGGTTGAGTCGTTGATGGCGATGAGCATCGGCGCCAACGAGATCAAGGCCGCCGAGCGCACGCTTCTGGATATCACGCTCTCGCACAAGGAGCGGGAGGAACTCTTCGCCCAGATCGAGCACGGCCGCAAGGTCGAGCACGAGGCGCGCGAACTCTTCGAATCGATCCCGCACACTCCTGAGCAGGACGAACTCTGGGCGGAACTCCGCCCGCTGCTGACCGAGGCCGAGCACCGCGGCGACGCGCTGATCGCGATCGCGAAGCGGATCGACACGATGTCGGCGGGCTACAACGCGACCCCGTACGCCGAGCATCACGACTACGTGGAGGCGGTTCACCTGACGCTGGACGAGGCGCACGCGGCGCTCGCGACGTTCAAGACGCAGGTGCAGGAATGGAAGAACATCCTGCTGCGCGGCAAGGACCCCGCGCAGTTCGAGAAGTACCTCGGCGCGTTCCGGCGCGAGGAGGCGGCGGTGCAGGCGTCGCTGCAGGCGCTCGCGCCGAAGATGCGTGCGCTCGGCCTGAAGGGCGATCTGGCGGAGGCGGCGGCGAACGCGCACGCCGCGGCCGGGGCCCGGTACGCCGAGGCGCTGCGCTCGTTCAACCCGGAATCGCCGAACCCGGCGCCGGTCGTCGACGGCCTGGTGAAGGGCATGGACCGCTCTGTCGCGGACGCGATGGAAGCGGTGATCGTCGATGTCGTCGCCGCCCGCGAGCGGGTGGACGCGACGATTCGTGATCTCCAGCACCAGTCCCTCGTCGTCTGCGCCGAGGTTGAGGAAGAGATCGAGACCTTGCTCGCGTCGCTCGTGGAGGGCGCCAAGGACATCGCGCACCACGAGGTCGAGGACGCGCACGCCGCGGCGACGATCTCCCGGACCATCGTGCTCATCGCGGTCGCGGGCGGCACGGTGCTGAGCATCGGGCTGGGCATGTTCATCGCGGCGGACGTGCGTCGGCGCATCAACGCGATGACGCTGCGCCTGAAGGACATCTCCGAGGGCGAGGGCGACCTGACGCAGCGCGTCGAAACAAGCAACGACGAGATCGGGCAACTCGGCCACTGGTTCAACACCTTCGTCGAGAAGGTGCAGGGCATGATGATCGACATCAGCGCGTCGGCGTCGGGTGTGGCTTCGGCCTCGACCGAGATCGCCGCGAGCAACGAGGAGATGTCGGCGGGCATGGCCGAGCAGGCCGACCAGGTCTCGCAGGTGTCCGCGGCCACCGAGGAGATGAGCGCGACGTCGCAGGAGGTCGCGAACAAGTCGACCGAGGGCAAGGACGTCGTCGAGGAGACCGTGCGGCGGATCGAGGAGATCGCCGGCGAGGTGAAGGCCTCAGCGTCCGCCGTGAACACGCTGGG
>JBQLZI010000054.1:0-11461 GCA_052168195.1 Phycisphaerales bacterium | reverse complement strand
ATCGGCAACATGATGCCGATCCTCCACGACGTGTGGCTCTACATCCACACCAACGTGATCATCTTCTCGTACGTGCTCATCGCGATGGCCGCCGTCACCGCGATCCTCTACCTGCTCTACCGGCTCGGCGGGGGCACGCCCGACTTCGCTCGCGCCGGAGGCGCAGGCGCGCTGCTGAGCATGAACGACGCGGCCGCGAAGTCCGATGCGCCCGGCGCGGACGCCGGCGCGATCCGCAAGACCACCGCGGGCGAGGTCTTCGACGGCGCCACCATGGTCCTCCTCGAACTCGCGTTCATCCTGCTCTGGGCCGGAACCATCATGGGCGCGATCTGGGCCGATCACTCTTGGGGACGCCCGTGGGGCTGGGACCCGAAAGAGGTCTTCGCGCTCAACACCTTCATCATCTTCGTCGTGCTCGTGCACGTGCGGCTGAAGGTGAAGGACAAGGGCCTCTGGACCGCCTGGCTCGCGCTCATCGGCTGCGCCGTGATGATCTTCAACTGGACCGTGATCAACTTCGTGATCAGCGGCCTGCACTCGTACGCGTGAACTACCGGACGAAGAAGATTCACCACGGAGGGCCGCGGTGAACTCTCAGAGTTCGATCACATCCCTCTCGCGCAGGATCCTGATGTCCGTGCTCGACGGATCAAAGTCGTCCGGGAGGTGAATCAGGCGCATCTTCTTCCGGAGCGCGTCCGGGAGCGCGTTCAGTTCCTCGATCGGCGTGTGCGCCGGCCCGGTGTTCGCCTCGTGCACGATCACGTCGGCCTTCGACAGCCATTCGACATGCGCACGCTCGAACGCCGTGTCGCCCGCCCACCCGAGGGTCTTCCCGTCCTCGCTGATCAGCAGGCCCATCGTCGGGATCGGGTGCGTCGTCCACCGCGCCCGGACGGTCATCCCGGCGACGTCGAACTCCCCCTCGCCCGGAAGGATCATGCGCACGTCGAAGAACGTCTCCAGATCGCGCGTCGCCGGGCCTGCCTGACCCGAGCGTCGACCCTCGCCGCTCATCGCGGGCGCGAGTTTGCGCCACAGCCGCTCCGCGGTCCAGGGCGTGGTCCAGATCCGCGGCAGGGGGGCGCTCGCGTCTGTCTGGCGCTTCATCCATCGCCAGAACCCGAACGACTCGAGACCGTTGCAGTGGTCGCCGTGGATGTGGGTCAGGATGATGTCGTCGACGTCGTCCACGCGGACCCGGCCATCGGTTCCTTCGCGGAGGACGCGGTGGATAGGGTCGGGGCAGTCGAGCAGCACGCGAGCGCCGCCCGGGGTCTCGACCAGCGCGCTGGCGCCGAAATGCATGGCGGTGAAGGCGTCTCCGACGCCGAGGACGGTGATCCTCACAGAGCAGACTCCTTCCCGGGCGCCCCGCGGGGCGGAACAACCGGGGATCGCCTTGGGCCGAGCGTCCCTTGCCGAACGCGGGCGGGCGTGCTTGCACTGTACGCACTCGCGTGCTGAAATGCTCCGCTTCTTCCGCACCCTCAGGCGGCGGGAGGCCGATGAAGCAGTACACCCGCTCCCCGGCCGATTTCTCGATTGGGAACAGGAACGCACCCGTGCAACCCTTGACGCCTTCCCGCTGTCGTCGCTTCCTTGCAGGCATGGCCCTGCTGGCCGCCGGCGCGCCGCTCGCCGCCGCGCAGAACCAGGTCCAGCAACTCGACCGCCTCGAACGCCAGATGCGCGAGCGCGACCTCGAGCAGCGGGCGTCCCTCAAACTCGACCAGGGCATCGCGGAGCGATCCGTCATCGACGCGGGCGTGATCCTCCGCGCCGGGCTCTTCCTCATCGACGACGAATTCAGCGACACCCACACCCTCCGCCAGTACGAGGCCGACCTCTTCGTCCGCGCGGACTTCGACGGCGCCCACCGGTTCTTCGGGCGCCTCCGCTTCCAGTACGACGACTGGAACTCGGGCGACTCGTTCGACGACGACGGCGACGACTTCAACGACCCCGTCGTCGACCGCGCGTTCTACGAGTTCGACTACCGCGGGCTCCTCCGCGCCAAGGGTCAGGACTCCCCCGATTTCAACTTCAACTTCCGCGGCGGACGCCAGTACGTCGCGTGGAACAGCGGCCTCGCGCTCAGCGCCCCGATGGACGCCGCCATCGCCAAACTCCAGTTCGGCGACTTCACGCTGACGGGCATCGGCGGGCGCACCAGCACGCGCGACGTCGTCGACTTCGACGGCTCGCGCCCCAACTTCGACGAGCGCACCGCTCGCTGGTACTACGGCGGGCAACTCGACCTCGAACTCGATCAGCACACCCCCTTCGTCTACCTGCTCGTGCAGGAGGACGACAACGAGCCGCGCGAGGACCTCGTGGGCGGGTTCTTCCCCACCCGGTTCGACTACGACTCCACGTACCTCGGCTTCGGCGCCAAGGGCAACATCACCAACCGCTGGCTCTACGCCGTGGAGGGCATCTACGAGTTCGGCGAGACGCTCTCGAGCCCGGTGACGGCCGGCGGCGGGATTGTCCCGCAGGAACGCGACGACATCTCCGCCTTCGCGGGCATCGGGTCGCTGACGTACCTCTTTCTGGACGACCACGAATCGCGGTTCGACTTCGACTTCATCGTCGGCTCGGGCGACGACGATCGCCTCGACTCCTCGTCGACGTTCGGCGGCAACACGCCCGGCACCACCGACAACGCCTTCAACTCGCTGGGATTCGTGAACACCGGGCTCGCGCTGGTCCCGAACGTCACGAACCTCGTGATCGTCCGCGGCGGCTATTCCACCTCGCCCCTCATGAACCGGATCACCCGGCAGGGCGACCTGCGCGTGGGCGTCGACGGGTTCTTCTTCCACAAACTCGACAACGACGCGCCGATCAGCGTGCCGACGACCAACGACGGATACGTCGGATTCGAGATCGACTTCTTCATCGACTGGCGCATCACGTCGGACCTGTTCGCGACCGTGCGCTACGGCGCGTTCTTCCCCGGGGAGGCGATCCCCGACGGGCAGGACGAACGCCGCGACTTCCTCTACGTGGGGGTGACCTATGCGTTCTGACCGCCGCCTGCTCCTGACCTCGACCCTCGCCGCGGCCGCGCTCGCCGGCGCAACGCTGACCGGGTGCGCGCGCACCGTCGCCGACTCCTCGCTCGTGACGCGCGACGAGATCCGCGGCGACGAACTCGAGTTCCTCGCCCAACTCGAAGAGCAAACGATCGTCACGAACAACGACGCGCTGCACGGGCTCTTCCTGCTCGAGCGCGGCGAGGACCCGTTCGAGAGTTACGAGCAGCGCGCCGCCGAGGCGCGGCGTCTGGGCTGGCTGCCGCTGAACGGGGAACCACCCCCCGCGGACGAGTCCGCGACCGTGGGCATGGTCTCCGTCGCGATCGTCCGCCTCGCGGGCATCAAGGGCGGCGTGACCATGCGCCTGTTCGGCCCCACGCCCCGGGCCGCCACCCGCGAACTGGTCTACCTCACCGTGCTGCCCGACCGGACCGCGTACCAGGCACTCACCGGCCCCGAGTTCATCGAGGTTCTCGGACGTGCCGACCGCCTGCTCCTCGGCGAGCAGCCCGTCGACGTCGAGGACAGCATCCAGCGAATCGAGCCCGGTCGAGGCCCGGACGACCTGCCCGAGAACCTCCGCGAGGTCCAGCAGGAACGCCAGCGGACGCCCCAACGACCCCAGTGACGCCGTCTCTGGGCTCTGGGAGCCCGGGGATCACCCGGTTCGTCTCGTTGTTGGTCAGCCCGACGCGAATCCCTGCGCTTTTTCGACGATGCGCCGTGAATCGGCCCCGCCGCGCCGTACACTTTCTGTGCGAAGGCATCCCGCCGGCGTGGTTTACGCGTCAGGCGACTCGGGAGGGTTCTCCATGCGACGCATCTTGGTCCCCGTCTCCCTCGCGGCGCTGGTCGCCTCGGTCGCGTTCGCGCAGAACGCCGACCCGGAGCAGCCGCCCGCCGAGCAGGCCGCTCCGACCCCGGAATCCACCCAAGCCCCGCCCATCGATCTCGATGACGCCAGCGCCACCGACCCCGCGACCGAGCAGGGCGAGACGCCGGCCATCGACCACGGCAACCTCGAAGCGCTGGTCATCAGCGTGTCGGGTCGCGGCGGCCGCTGGCGCGCGCCCGGAGTCGAGCAGTGGCAGCCCGTGCAGGTCGACGACGTCCTGCCCGCCGGCGCCCAGATCGACACCGGCATGCGCACCGAGATCGGCGTCCGCGTCGGCAAGAACGCCACCCTCCTGATCTCCAGTCTGAGCAGCGTCACCCTCGCACAGATCGAGGAGACCGACGGCCGGCTCGTGACCCGCGCGCTGCTCACCGAGGGCGCCGCCGATTTCAAGGTCGATCACGTCGGGCTCGAGAACGACTTCGTCGTCATCACCCCCAGCAGCACCATGGCCGTGAAGGGCACCGGATTCCGCGTCGTCCACGGCCCGATGCTCGGGACGCAAATCGAAGGCGTGCGCTCCAACCGCGTGAACGCCATCGAGGTCGGCTACTTCGACGTCCGCACGCAGGTGCGCATGTCCGGCCGCGCCCTCTCGAATTCCTCGACGCCGAACCCCGCGGCCGCCGCGCTGGGCAAGACCATCGCGCCCCCGCCCTCCGCCTCGCCCGCGGACAACGCGGCCGCGAGCGCCGCCGGCTCGAGCCAGACGCAGACCCTCCAGAACACCCAGTCGGTGAACGTGAGCAACGCCGCGTTCCTCTCGGTGTTCCAGACGCTCGTCGGCACGAACGCGAACAACCGCCCGGGCTTCCCGCCGCCGCCCACCAACCCGGGCCAGGGCGCCGGGCCCGGTTCGCCCTCGCCCGGTCCCGGGCCGCTTCCCGGCACGCCCTCCCCGTGATCGTCCGTCTCGCTCTACCCTGACGGACGAGTGCCCAGCAGCAAGCGCGCCCAGTTCTCACGACCCATCGCCCTCGCCGGATTCGGTGTGGGGGTGCTCTGCGCACTCCTCGCGTGGCTGGGCGCGTTCGCGCCGCCCGAGCGTGCGACCCTTGACGTGCGATTCCGCCACGCGCAGCCCGCGACGCTCGATCTTTCTGACGACATCCGCCTGATCGAGATCGACGACGGCGCGATCGAGTCCGTCGGCCGCTGGCCCTGGGCGCGGTCGCTCCTCGGAGACGCGATCCTCGAACTCGAACGCGCGGGCGCACGGGTCGTCGCGCTCGATCTGCTCCTCGACGACCCGAGCGAACCGGACTGGGAGCCCCTCGCCGATCAGCCGGGCCAACTCGCGCTCATCGACCACGACGCCGAACTCGCCGAAGACCTCGCCCGCGCATCCACCGTGCTCGCGATCGACGTTCCGTTCGACCTCGACCCCTTCGAGGAGTCGTTCCTCGAGAGCGAGCGGGCGCGGGCCGCGTTCGCCCGCTTCCGCGAGAACCTCACCCCCGGCGCCAACGGCGCCAACGGCGAGGAAGGCGAGGACGCCGACTTCGTGCCCGAAGACATGTCCGTGCGGCGTCTGCAATACCTCGCGGCGCTCAGCGTCGCCGTCGAACGCCGCGCCGCGCTGCACGCCGACGAGCCGGACGATCTCGACGCGCTCCGACGTGTCCTCCTCCCGACCCTCAGCGAGTCCGTGGGCTCATCGCCCACGACGCGCATGCTCGCGCGCGTCGAACTCCACGCCAGATCGCTGCACATCGTGGCAAGCGCACTCGGGCTGTCGCTGCCGACGACGGTCAGCCCGCGCGACGCGATCATGCTCGCGCGCATCGCGCCCCCGGCCCCGACCGTCGCGTTCGCGGGCGATTCCTTCGGCTTCGTCAACTTCGCCGCCGACCCGGACAGCGTGCCGCGGCGGATGCCGCCCACGCAGCCCACGCCCTTCGGCGACGCCCCGCAGTTCGGTCTCGCCGCCGCCGCCGTCTTCGCGGGCGTGAACCCCTCGGCGATCCGCATCGCCGACGGCCGCGTCCGCTTCGAAGAACGGTCGATCGCGCTGACCAACGGGCGCATCCTGATCCCTTGGCCGTCGCCCAAGGCGTTCGCCGCGTCATCGGACGAGCGCCGCATGTCGCTCGGCGCGCTCATCTCGCTCGCGCGCAACCGCGGCACGCTCGAACACCTGGCCCGGCAGCGCGCGGCGCTCGCGGCGGCCATCCAGAACACAACCGCCGAGTCGATCGACGAGGAATCGCTCGCCTCCGTGCGCGACCTCGTCGCGCTGCGCATGGCCGAGCGGCAGGAGATCCTCGACGCCGGCGAAACGCTCTCCCCCGAGGAGATCGAATACCTCGCGCCCTTCGTGCGCTTCTCAGAAGTCGAGCGCGCCATCGACACCGGCGCCGAGGCGCTCGCCCACGCGGAGGCCGAGGTCCGCCGCCGCGTGGAGGATCGCTTGTGCTTCGTCGGGTGGAGCGCGTCGGGCGCCCTCGCCGACTTCGTGACCACCCCGCTCGGCGAGCGCACGCCCGGCGTGGTCGTGCACGCCGTCCTCGCGGACTCGCTGCTCACAGGGCGGCACAAGACGCTCGCACCCGCGTGGCTCGATCCGTTCCTCGCCTTCGCGTTCGCGCTGCTCGGCGCGCTCCTTGTCGCGGCCATGCCCACGGGGCTTTCCCTCGCGGCGTTCCTCACGCTGCTGCTCGCGCACCTCGGGCTCAACGGGTACGCCGCGTTCCGCTACGCCGACATCGCCCTGCCGCTGGTCGCGCCCGCGATCGCGTTCGCGGTGTCGTGGGGCCTGTGCACGACGATCGACGCCGCGGCGGCGCGCCTCGAACGCGCCCGCATCCAGCGCCAGTTCAAGGCCCGCGTCTCGCCGCAACTCGTCGAACGCCTCGCCGACGACCCCGACGCGCTGGCGGTCGACGGCCAGGCCCGCGAGATCACCGTCCTTTTCCTCGACGTCGCGGGGTTCACCTCGCTTTCCGAACGGCTCGACGGCCCGCAGACCGTCGCGCTCATCAACGACTGCATGCGCGCCTTCACCGCCGCCCTCACGAAGCGCGACGCGTACGTCAACAAGTTCCTCGGCGACGGGCTCATGGCGTTCTGGTCCGCCTTCGCCGACGACCCGGATCAGGCCGACAAGGCCGTCCGCGCCGCCGCCGAATGCCTCGACGCCATCGAGCGTGTGAACGACCGGCGCCGCGAGACCGATCCCGACGCACCGCCGCTCTCCGTCCGCGTGGGCGTCGCCACGGGCGTCGCCATCGTCGGCGACTGCGGCGCCCCGCCCGACCTCAACGATTACACCGCCATCGGCAACGCGGTGAACCTCGCGTCCCGCCTCGAAGGCGCCGGCAAGGCGTTCGGCGCCCGCGCGATCATCGACGGCAGGACCCGCGAACTGCTCAAAGAGCCGCCCGCTCGACCGCTGCGCCGCCTCGGCCGCGTTGTCGTCGTCGGGCAGTCCGTCCCTGTCGAGATCTTCGAACTCCCCTACCGCGACGTCGACACCGCCCGCTCCGACGCGTGGGCGCACATCGTGGATTCCTTCGAGGCCGGCGAATTCGATGACTGCCTGCGGCGAATCGCCGCGTACGACGCCACCCTCGAAGACCCCTGCTGCGCGCGGCTGCGCGAATCGATCGAGGACCTCCGCGAACTCGACGGCGCCGGAGCCGCGCCCTTCGCCATCCGTCTGCGCTCGAAGTGATCAGGCCTTGCGGAGCACGATGAGCGCGGTCCGATCGTCTTCCGCGGGGGCGCCGTCCGTAAACTCGTGCAGTTCGCGCTGGATGCGTTCGAGGGCAGCGGTCGCGCCATCGCGCATCGACGTTCTGGCGATCTCCGAGACACGCTTGACGCCGAACTGCTCGCCGTCGCCGTTCATGCTCTCGTAGTACCCGTCCGAGAGCGCGATGAACGCGTCACCCGGCCCGAGCCGGATCGCCTCGCGCTCCGGGAGTTCCAGCCCGCGCATGATCCCCAGCGGCAGCACGTCGGCGTCCATGCACTCGACCTCGCCCGTCTTTGACCGGAAGACCAGCAGCGGCGCCTGGCCAGCGCTGACCGAGTGCAGCACGTGCGCCCGCGCGTCGAGCAGCCCGAGCCACGCGGTGATGAACCGCCCGGTGACCAGATCCTCGCAGAGTTGCTCGTTCATGTGCCGCGCGATGCGGTCAAGCCCCGACCCCAGCCGCGCGCCCATGCGCAGCATCGAGCGTGCCTGCGTCACGGACAGCGCCGGGCCGACGCCGTGCCCCGTCGCGTCCGCCATGAGCAGCATCGCGCCCTCTGTTTCGTCGCCCTCGCCCGACGCGCGCCACCGGGCGTTGTCGCACCACAGGGGGATCGCGTCGAACGCGTCGCCGCCCGTGCGGTCCGCAGGCTCGCTGAACCCGACGATCTCGTAGCCCGCTGGCTGGGGCAGGTTCTTCGGGAAGGTCTGCTGCTGGAGACGCCGCGCGACCTCGATCTCCCGCTCCAGTTTCTCGCGCACCATGCGGTCGAGCAGCAGGCGGGCGCGCTTCATCGCCACCGCGGCCTGACCCGCGAGCGCGAGCGCGATCTCGCTGTCGTCCTCGCCGAAGGGCCCCCCGGACTTGTTCAGGATCTGCGCCACGCCGATCAACTCGCCGTCGACGCCCACGAGCGGGACCGCGAGGATCGAGCGCGTGCGGAAGCCGGTTTTCTTATCCACCTCGCGGTTGAAGCGCGGGTCGGCGTACGCGTCGGGCACGTTGATCACCGCCTGGTGCCGCGCGCACTCGCCCGCGATGCCCATCGTGATGGGGATGCGGATGCCGGTGGTCAGTCCGCCGGGGGTACCGGGGGCGCCGGGGGCACCCGGGGTGTCCGAATCGCCGTTGTCCGAGACGCCGTGCGCGACGTTCGTGAAGAGTTCGTTCGTCGACGAGTCGAACTCGAAGACCGTCGCGCGCTCCGCGTCGAGCAGGTCGCGCATCGCGTCGATGATGACCGAGAGCACCTGCGCGAGATCGTCGGTCGCTGACAGCGCCCGCGACACCGACAGCAACCGGCGCATCGCGTCGGTCGCGAGGGCGTGCGACGCCCCTGCCTTCGGGTTCTGCTCCGCGGGGATGCTCGACATCGATTCCTCGCCGCGGGAGAGCGCGGCACGGTGAGTGTACCAGACGATCCGCCCCACGCCGCGGCGAATCCCCGGGGTTTCACGCCGATTCGACGCGAACCGTCTTCCCCAGGCGCCATCGGTAGTCGATCGGCGCGACGCGGGTCGCGAGTTCGACCGCCCCGCCGCCGTGCGCCTCCAGCGTGTGCGATCGGAACGTTGCGACGCCGATCGGTCGCTCGTCCCAGTCGGACTCCTCCCGGAACACCTCGGCGAGCCGCAGCCGGCGAGCCGGGCCCGCTGCCCCGTCCGGCGCGAGACCCGTCGGGCGGTACTTCAGGAACGACCGCGCCTCGCTCATCGTGCCGAACAGCGATTCGTCACCGAGCCCCGCGTCCGCGTCGGTGAACGAGGCGTCCAGATCGGCGGCGTGATCGCGTGAGCGCACGCGCCAGCGCTCGACGTCGCCGGCGTGCGCGCGATCGATCAGCGCCGCGTTGAAACGGAAGTCGGACGCGGGGTTGCCCGCGAGGACGATCGCCCGCGAGTCGGCGTCGCTGCGCACGAAGAACAGACCCTGCACGGGTGACTCGCCGCGCGGCGACTCGTCGTCGGCCTCCACCATCAGCCGGTGCGCGACGTGGTGATAGGAGACCCCCAGCGAGCGCGGGGCAAGGACCGGCCGCATCCGCCGGATGTGGCACAGCACCACGTTCCAGAACGCGAACGGCTCGCCTGTGGACGGGTGGGGCTTGGTGATCAGGCGCAGCCCCGGGGGAACGAGGGCTTCGACCGTTCGTGCGGGCGTGCGCAGCGAGACGAGCACGCAATGGTCGATCACGCCGCGCATGGTGATCGGGAACGGCAGGCGGATCGTCACGGGAGGTACCCGAGCGGGCCGGCCAGCAGCGCGAGCAGGAACAGGAAGACGCCGTTCATCGCGAAGATCCACAGCCCCGCCGCCACGCGCGGGCGCATGCCGATCGCGGCGCCCCGGCGCGTGAACACCGCGCACATCGTCGCGTCCGCACCAAGCAGCAGCGCCAGATGCACGCCGAGCAGCACCGGCAGGGACGGCGCGACGAACGACGCGAGCAGGTTCCACCCCGCGGCGGCGAGCAGCCACGCCTCGCCGAACGCGATCGTCGCGAGACAGGCGTCGAACCACCGCGCGAGGGTGTCGCGGTCCTTCGACGCCGCGCGGAGCATGATGCCCAGGAAGGGCCAACTCACCGCGGACGCGACGGCGACGCCGATCGCGAGGGGCAGCAGCCACTCCGGGCGCTGCCCGGGCGCCAGGAGCGCGAAACTCGCGGCGTACAGCGCTGTTCCGCCAAAGGCCAGCGCGATGAAGGCGAAGCGTTTCATTCCGCGTCAGTCCGCCACGCGCCACGAGGCGCCGTCGCGTTCCACGCGTCGGTAGAGGGTGTCGCGCTCGATGGGCGTGAAGCCCGCCTCGCGGATCGCCTTCTGGAGGTCCCACACGCTTCGTTCCTGGTGAGTGGTGGCGCCGCCGACCTTGGTGATGTCGTACCACACGACCGTGCCGTCAACGTCGTCCGCGCCCGCGAGCAGTTGCAATTGGGTCATCGGGAGCGTCTGCATGATCCAGAACGACTTGATGTGCGGAAAGTTGTCGAGCATGAGCCGCGCGACCGCGATGGTGCGCAGGTTCTCGAGCCCCGTGGGGCCGGGCAGGTGCTCGAGTTCGCTCTCGTCGGGGAAGAACGGCAGCGGGATGATCGTCTGGAAGTAGCCGCCCTTCGCGCTCATCTTCGCGGTGGGCAGGTCGACGCCCTCGCGGGTGAGCGTGATCGCGCCGGCCTCGTCGGCGGCGTAGCCGAGCCGCGCGAGCGCCTCGTCCTGCGCGGTGCGCAGCATCTCCATGTGGTGGAGTCGCTCGCCGCGCCCTTCGATGTGCCCGTAGAGAATGGTCGCGTTGGTGTTGAGCCCGATCTCGTGCGCGGCGCGGTGCACGTCGAGCCAGACGTCGCTGCGGATCTTGCCCTTGAACGCCTCGTCGTGGACGCGGTCATCGAAGACCTCCGCGCCGCCGCCCGGGAGCGAGCCGAGCCCCGCGTCTTTCAGGTCCTGGAGCACCGCGCGGATGCCCTCGTAGCGCTCGGCGCCGGCGGTCGCCTTGTAGCGCTTGCTCACCTTGGCGAAATGCACGATCTCGACGGCGGTGAACGCTTTGATGTGGATGTTCGGCGCGGCCTCGCGCACGGCGCGGAGCGCGTCGAGGTAGTACTCGAAGGGCAGGTACGGGTGCAGCCCGCCGACCATGTGCACCTCGGTGGCGCCGTTGTCCTGCGCACTCTTCGCCTCGGCGGCGACCTGCGCGGGGTCCATCTCGTAGGCGCCTTCCTGCCCGCGCTTGCGGTGGAACGCGCAGAACTTGCAACTCAGCGCGCAGACGTTGGAGTAGTTGATGTGCCGGTTGATGTTGTAGTACGCGGCGTCGCCGTG
>JBQLZI010000053.1:0-11539 GCA_052168195.1 Phycisphaerales bacterium | reverse complement strand
CACGCAAGGTCGGGGCGGCCGACCCGCGCGATCAGATCTCGGGCCGCCTCCGCGTGCAACTCGCCGAGTTCGCGTGCGGCCCGCGCGATGTCGCGCGCCGGCGCCGGCCGGCCCGACGACAACGCACGCAGCGCGTCCGAGAGTTCGCTCGGGAAGTCGCGCGACACGGCCGCGGGGATGTCGACGAGCCGGAGGTCGAGCCCCGTGCCGTCGACACGCACGGCGGCGGCGTCGAGCCCATCGAGCGAGGTGCCGGTCATGAAGCCGAACGCGAGGCGCATGCCGCCATCATCGCGAGAAATCGCGCCGCGTGCGCGGCGGTGGGTCAGCGCTGGGGCAGGACACCCTCGCGGCGCTTCTCGCGGTCCTCGCCCTCTTCCACTTGGATGCGGACGAGTTCGGCGTAGCGGCCCCCGCGCTCCATCAGTTCGTCGTGCGAGCCGACCTCGGAGACGCGCCCCTTCTCGAGCACCACGATGCGGTCGGCGTGGCGGATGGTCGAAAGGCGGTGCGCGATCACGAAGCAGGTGCGGCCCTGCATGAGCCGGCCGAGGGAGCGCTGGATGAGGCGCTCGGACTCGGTGTCGAGGTTCGAGGTGGCCTCGTCGAGGATGAGGATGCGCGGGTCGGCGAGGAGGGCGCGCGCGATGGCGAGGCGCTGCTTCTGCCCGCCCGAGAGGCGCACGCCGCGCTCCCCGATGAGCGTGGAGTACCCCTTGTCGAGGTCTTGGATGAAGTTATGAGCGTTCGCGGCCTCGGCGGCGGCGATGATCTGGTCGTCGCTCGCGTGCGGGTTGGCGTAGGCGATGTTCTGCGCCACGCTGCCGTCGAAGAGGAAGACGTCCTGCTCGACGATGCCCAGGAGCCGGCGGAAATCGCTGACATCAACGTCGCGGAGATCGTGTCCGTCGAGCGTGATCACGCCGTCGGTCGGGTCATAGAAGCGCGCGACGAGGTTGCAGAGCGTCGTCTTGCCCGCGCCCGAAGGGCCGACGAGCGCGATGACCTCGCCCGGCGCCACGTCGAGCGTGACCGAGTCGATGACGGGCTCGCTCTGCCCCGGGTACGCGAACGACACGTGGTCGAACGCGACGGCGCCTTGCACGGTGTCCTTCGAAACGCGGATGTGGCCGCGGCTGTCGGCGAATTCCTCGGGCTCGTTGAACAGATCAAGGAGGCGGTCAAAGCCGGCGAGGTTGTTCTGGATCTGCGTGGCGGTCGAGGCGAGCGTCTCGAGCGGACCGAGGAGCATGAGGAGGTAGGCGGAGAACATCATCACGTCGCCGATGGTGAGCGTGCCCTCGAGCACCTGCCAGCCGCCGTAGAGCAGCACGCCGGCGGAGGCGAGCGGGATGAGGACCGACCACGCGATGTCGATGGCGCGGGCCCACCACCACGCGAGGATCTCCTGGCGGATCATGAAGTGGTTGCCCGCGACGAAGTCCGCGGCCTCGCGGCGTTCGCGGGCGAAACCCCTGACGATGCGCATGCCGCCAAACGCTTCGGTGGCGCGGGCGTCGATGCCCTGCCGCGCGTAGCGCACGTCCCGGTAGATCGGGCGCAGCGTGCCGATCCACGTGCGGTGGGTGACCCAGATGATCGGGATAAGCACGAGCCCGCCGACGAGGAGGCGCCAGTCGACGAAGAGCAGGATGACGAACGTGCCGAGCAACTGGATGATCGCGCGCCACGGGTTGTAGATCATCGAGAAGATGAGTTCGGCGGCGCCGCCTGCGTCTTCGCGGAGGATCGACGCGACGCCGCCAGACTTCAGCGACTGCACCTTGTGCAGGGGCAGGTGCACGGCGTGCTCGAAGGCGCTCTTCCTGAGCACGACCTGCGTGCGCTTGGTCAGTTTGGTCATCTGCCAACGCCCGGTCATCCCGATCGCGACGCTGATGACCGCGAGGACCACGAGCGTCGAACACAGCGCGATCAGCAGGGGCATGGGCTCGCGCGTGACGGGGACCCACTCGGGAATCGCCTGCGGGCCGGGCGCGTCGGTGAGGATGTAATCGATGGCGATCTTCGTCGACGCGGGGATCGCGAGCCCGATGATCGTCGAGACCGTCAGGGTCGCGAGCGCGATCACCAGCAGGTGACGGTTGCCCGCGATGAGGCGCCAGAACTCTCGTGCGAGCGTCTTGAACGGGCGCGACCGCTTGCGCTTCTTCTCGTCGTACTCGCGCGGGCGGAGTTGATCGAGCGTCTGCGCGGCGTCATCGCCCTTGGCCTTGTGCTTGCGGGCCTCGCGGTACGCCTCGTAACGGGTGCGGCTGGAGGGTTTCGCCGTGGAGAGCCGGCGTGGGGGAACGGGCATCGCTGGATCGTATGGCCGGTGGTCGGCCCGGGTTTCACGAACTCTTTACCAAGGGGTCTCGATTCGGGTCCACGGCGCCCGGGCGTTGTCGCGGTCGGCGACGGGGGCGCCGGGCGAGCCGGGGCAGAGCCAGATATCGCGCGACGCGGGGCAGCACACGGCGGCATAGATGGTGCGCATGCGCGTGGACGTGCGCATCTCCACGTCAGGATGGCCCAGGATCGCGAAGAGGTCGTCCGGCGGGGTCCACTCGTGGTGACCCCCGGCGATGGTCTCCACCGCGGCGCGGCGGGCGACCGTGCCGCCGACGCGGGAAACCGCGAGCCGGCGCGCATCAACCGGGTGCTTGCGCGCCGGGTGGTTCGTGGCGCACTGGAACGAGAGCCCGGCGTCGTGCCGTTCGTGGCTGGAACAGGCGCACTCGAAGACGGCGCGTTCGTTGGTCTTGGCGTCGACGACGACAAGGATGACGCCCCGATCACGGTTGAATTGATGGAGCAGCGCGTCGACGTCGTCGATGGTCTCGCAGGTCTCGAGGGCTTCGCGCGCCCAGAACAGCCAGGAGATCGCGGGCTTCGCGGCGCTCGGCGCGTCGGGCGTGTGCATGGTGTGGACATGGAGCCACAGCCCGGCGGCGTTCATCCCGGTGTCGATGTCGATATCCCCGCGGATGCCCAGCGCGAGGATGGGGATCCGCGACGACGACGGCGGGTGATCGTGGACGACCACGGTGTGCCCCCGGAGCAGTTGGGCGGGCAGCCAGTCGCAGTTGCGCGCGACCCAGGCCCGGCGGTCGATCTCGACGGTGAGGGCCGAGCACGCCGCCCCCCTGCCGCCGGCGATGTCCGCGTAGAGCCAGTGGGCGACGTCCAGAGCTGAGAGAACCGGGCCGGTGAACCCGGGCGCCCGCGACGCACCCCGGGCCATGCCGTCGATCTCCTCCTGCACATGGGCCGGGAGGGCTGCGAACCACGCCTCGGCGCCGACGAGCGAGCGGCCGTGATCGACACCGGTGAGTTCGGCGACGGCGTCGAGATACCGGACCCTCGGCTCCGGCATCAGCAGGTCGGCGACGGCGGCGCCGTGGGCGAAGCCCTGGTCTCCCGGCGCACCGCGGAGCAGGCAGGTTGAGATCACGGATTGCGGCTGCAAGGGAAGTCCGGACATGGGTTTATCGGACGAGAAGGGCCGTCTGGAGGGGCCGAGGACCGGCAATGTGAAATGGGTTAAACCCCCATCATTCGGTTGTGTGTCCGGGCGGTTTGGGGTATAGTCTTCGCACGGAGTGACGGATTCGTACGCAGGCACAAGCGTGCGAAGGGAGAGCATGGGACGTTATCAGCAGAGCCCGATTCGACGTTGTTTGCGCCTGAAGTGCGCCGCGCTGTCCAGCGCCGCCGTGCTTCTCGCGCCCGCGACGTTGGCGGACTCGCTCTTCGTGCCCCTCCCCACCGACTACGAGAGCAGTCTGAAGCGACTCGTCGACCTTTCGATGCGCACGACTCATGGCCCGACCTCGGGTGAGGGCGACGGCATGCTCCGCTACGAGCACGGCCTCTACCCGCCCGACCAGGCCGAACTCGACCTGCCCGAACTCCGCAGCGCCTCGCCGCTGGCGGCGCTGCAGTGGTCCAACCGCTGGCGCGAACTCATCGTGGCGGCCTTCGGCGGCACGCGCGAGATGAGCGAGTACTGGGAGTCCGGCGACACCACGTCAGGCGCCCCGCTCTTCAGCGTGCTTTCCATCGGCGACGAACTGCTCCAGAGCGACGGTCGACGCCGCACGATCGTGAACGAACGACTCGTCTCCGAAGCTCAGCCGACCGTCGGCCGCGCGCTCACGTTCGCGAGCGGCGGCGGCGGATCTTCCGGCGGAGGTGGAGGCGGTGGCGGGTCGTCTTCAGGCGGTCAGGCCGACGTCGGCGAGCAGACGCCTTCGCCCATCGTCCAGCCCGATTCCTTGCCGCCCGCGCCGACCACGAACAACCCCGGCGGCTCCGCGCCGCCTTCGACTCCCGCGCCGACCGAGCCGGTTGTCGATCCCGATCGCGTGTTCGTCCTGAACATCAACGAGGTCGAGTGGGTCAACCCCGCGTTCAATCAGTCGCCCCCGCCGCCCATGCCCGACGGGCGTGAGCCGGGCGATGATTCCGGCGCGAGCGTGGCCATCGCGATCCCGACGCCCACGGCCGTTGGCCTCGGCGCAGCGGGTCTGCTTGCGTGCGGCGCCCGGATGCGCCGGCGCGGCCTGATCTGAATCGATCATCCCCTTTTCCGTTGAGGCGCCGGCGAGAACGCGACGATATCGTCGAGCAATGGCCGCCCACAATGGCTCCATTCTGGTTCTCGGCGCGGACGGCATGCTCGCACGGGCGTTCCGTGAACGTCTGCAGAGCGGCGCGTCGTTCCTTGGCCGCGCGGGCTGCGACATCACCGACGCGAACTCGGTGAAGGACGCGGTGACGCCCGTCGTGCGCACGGTGATCAACTGCGCCGCGTACACGAACGTCGACGGCGCAGAAACCGATGAGGCCGCGGCGACGCGTCTCAACGGCGAGGCGGTATCGATCCTCGCCGCTCGGTGCGTTGAGGTCGGCGCGACGCTCGTGCACTTCAGCACTGATTACGTTTTCGACGGCCGCGCGACCTCGCCGTACGCGACCGATCATCCGCGTGATCCGCTCGGCGCCTACGGGCGGAGCAAGGCGGCGGGCGAGACCGCGCTCGAAGCGAGCCGGTGCGCGTGGCTGTGCCTGCGCACGAGTTGGCTCTACGCGCCGTGGGGGAAGAACTTCGTGCGCACGATCGCGACGCTGTCACGCGAGCGGGACTCGCTGCGCGTCGTCGCGGACCAGCGCGGGCGCCCCACAAGTTGTCGCACGCTGGCGGACATCACGATGCGGATGCTCGACGCGGGCGCACGGGGCATGCACCACGGCTGCGACGGCGGGGAGTGCACCTGGCACGAGTTCGCGCAGGCGATCGCGGCCAGAGTGAACCCCGGGTGCGCGGTCGATCCCTGCACGACCGCTGAGTTTCCCAGGCCGGCCCCGCGCCCCGCGTACAGCGTGCTGGACCTCTCGAAGACCGAAGCGCTGATCGGCCCGATCCCGCACTGGAGCGCCGCGCTTTCCGACACGCTGGATCTGCTCGAACGCGAGGAGCCCGCGGCGTAGGTACGCTGTGCGGAGACACCCGGGCGCGACGACGCCCCACTGACCTATGGAGGAACGGCTCGGATGCATCTTCTCGTGACAGGCGGCGCAGGCTTCATCGGCTCGAACTTCGTCCGCTTCGTGCTCGGCGCGAGGCCCGACTGGAAGATCACCAACCTCGATGCGCTGACGTATTCGGGCAACCTCGAGAACCTCCGCGACGTCGAGGGCGATCCTCGCTATCGGTTCGTGAAGGGCGACATCTGCGACGGCGACCTGATGCGCGACGTGATGCGCGAGATTGATGCGGTTGCGCACTTCGCCGCCGAGAGCCACGTCGACCGCTCGATCCTCGACAGCCAGCCGTTCCTTCGTTCGAACGTGCTCGGCACGCAGACGCTGCTCGACGCGGCCCGCGCCGCCGGCGGCAAGCGTTTCGCCCACGTGAGCACCGACGAGGTCTACGGCTCGCTGCCGCTCGAGAACCCGGACCTGAAGTTCACCGAAGAGACCCCCATCGCCGCCAACAGCCCGTACGCCGCCAGCAAGGCGGCGAGCGATCTGCTGGTGCGCGCAGCGTTCCACACTTTCCACGACGACGTGGTCATCACGCGCTGCTCGAACAACTTCGGCCCGTACCAGTTCCCCGAGAAGGTCATCCCCCTGTTCGTGACCAACCTGCTCGAGGGCAAGAAGGTCCCGCTCTACGGCGACGGACTGAACGTGCGCGACTGGCTGCACGTGCTCGACCACTGCGAGGCGGTGCTCGCCGTGCTCGAGCGCGGCCGCGCGGGCGAGGCGTACAACATCGGCGGCAACAACGAGCGCGCGAACATCGATCTGACCAAGTCGATCCTGAAGGTGATGGGCAAGGACGACTCGATGATCGAGCGCGTCAAGGACCGCCTGGGCCACGACCGTCGCTACGCGATCGACGCGAGCAAGATCGAGCGCGAACTGGGCTGGAAGCCCACGCGCAGCGCGTGGCCCGGCGCGCTCGAGGAGACCGTCGCGTGGTACCGCGACAACCGCTCGTGGTGGGAGCGCGTCAAGAGCGGCGCGTACGCCGAGTACTACGAGACGCAGTACGGCGCCCGGTAAACAACGCGACCCCGGGATGCCCGGGGCCGCGTGGGAGTGCGGAGTTGACGCTGCCGATCAGCGACGGCGACGCGCGGCCAGGCCGAGCACGCCGACGGCGGCCATCGAGCCGCCCAGGGGCGACGGGATCAGTTCGCCGACGAACAAGAAGTCACGGTTGCCCACGTGCTGGCTGCCGTTGACGCCCAGCCAGCCGCGGCCGACCCAGTAGTCGAGGTTGGCGAGGCCGGTGCCGGGTAGGCGGTGATCGTCCTGGAGGTACAGGAACGAGTCGCTGCCGTTCGACTTGTCGTGCAGGTCGAAGACGTCGCCCGACGCGACGCCCGACATGGCGGTGAGCGTGCCGACGTTGTTGAGCATGTCGTGGTCGGCGCGGTAGCCGGTGCCGTCCTCGACGACCCACTTGGTGTACTCGAAGTCGATGTAGTAGTCGCCGAGCCCGTAGCCGTACGACGATCCGGTGTCCTCGCCGCCGCGGACGGTGCCGAAGATGTGGATGTTGATCTCGCCGCCGGACTCGGTGACGTTCATGAGGACGTCGATGAACGAGAACGTCGTCGTGCCGCCGGTGGCGCCCGCGCGGCCGGCGAACAGGCCGTCGAGACGCAGGCCGTAGGACGGCGGGTTGGCCGAGCCGTCGGGGTGGTCCGACAGGCGGTAGGTGGCGGCGGCGCCGAGCCCGGCGCAGACGCCCAATCCCGCCGCGATCGCGACGGCGCAGGTGCGCAGATGAACCATGGTGTGTGCCTCTCTCCTCGGATGCTGGGACGCAAGTTCCTGACCAACCACAATTTACCGCGAATACCCCACCGGAAAAGGCGGAAAAACACCGGAAACGCGACGGCTGTGTCAAGATGCGATGAGGAGGGGCGTCTCTCGGTCAAAATAGAGAAGAACCCGCGGACGGCGTGCGTCCACGGGCTCGGGGAAGTGTTCAGAGGTGTGTGGGACCGAAAGGGTCAGCGCTTGCGGCGGAGGAACGCGAGACCGGCCAGGCCAGCGAGCGCCGCCGTGCCCGGCGTGGGCAGGATGAAGACATCGAGACCGACGCGGTTGTCGAGGCCGTTCTCGTCCGGGTTGAACGAGGTGATGAAGAACGAGCCCTCGAGGGTCTCATCGGCAGCGCGGGCGCCGAAGGCGGCGAACACGTCGACCCCACCGAAGGTGAAGCCGGGCTCCGCGGGCCCCGTGCCCTTGTTGCCGAACTGACCACCGAGCGTGAGCCCGTCGATCGAGAACCCCTGACCGGCCTGCGTGTTGATGCCGCCCCCCGGCGCGATATCCGTGATGTAGATGTTAAAGGTGGTGTCTTCGGCGACTCCGAAGAATCCATCGACGATCTCGCCGTCGACGAAGTTGATCTCGCCGATTGCCAAGAGAACACCGATGACGCTGACGGTCTCCCCATCGAGCAGCACATCCGCGGTAGCGTTGTCAGTCTCTGGAACGCCAAAGCTCAACGTTCCGGTGAAGTCCGTTCCCGTGAAGGGTGCGCCCCCCTGGACGGCCATGCGGACATTGCTGAAGTCGATTTGCATCATCCCGGCGGGCGCGGCGCCCGCGGCGAACATGAGCGCACCGACGGCGGTGAAAGTGGTCGCGCGAATCATCTGTTGTTCATCTCCCTTCCCGACGAATCGGGATATGGCCCGGGAGGGACACCCGGGGACTCCTCCAAACTATCCCTGTGCGACCGTGGCGCTGTGCAGGCGCGACGGACGACCGCTCCGGTGTGCGCCGGAGCGATCCCCGACCGTACCGGACCCGCGGTTCCAACGCAAGAGTTCCGTCCCATTTCTGTGGTTTTCTTCGGTGGGAGTTTGGGTAAGCACGCCGGATGAATTTCACCAAATGAAGAACCCGCGGACGGGGCGCGTCCGCGGGCTCGGGAGAGTTCAGAGGGGTGTCTTTGTTGTGTCGGCTCAGCGCTTGCGGCGGAGAACCGCGATGCCGGCCAGACCGGCGAGCGCCGCCGTGCCCGGCGTGGGCACGATGAACACGTCGAGGTCGGAGCGGCCGTCAAAGCCGTTCTCGTCGGGGCTGAACGAGGTCACCAGGAACGAGCCCTCAAGGGTCTCGTCGAACGCGGCGGGGCCGAAGACGTCGCCGACGTCCACGTTGCCGTACTGGAGGCCGCTCTGGACAAAGCCCGGGTCGAAGACGCCGGAGAACGTGAGGCCGTCGATGCGGAAGCCGCGACCCGCCTGGACGTTCACCTGACCGCCCTGGCCGATCTGGGCAAAGTACCCGTCGCCGTCGCCGTCGAGAATGGTCATAGAGCCGCCGACGACTGCCCCGTTGACGAGTTCGATGGTGCCGGTGACTTGGGTCAGCGTTGCGCCGCCGGTTGACTGCCCATCGACGAGGATGTCGATAAACGTGCCCGAGGTGGCTTTGGTGAAGACCAAGGTGCCGGTGTGGGACGTGCCGCCGAAGGCGCCGCCCGCGTCGACCTGGATCCCGTTGATATCGAGCTGCATGTACGCGGCGGACGCAGAGCCCGCAACGATCGCGAGCGCGCCTGCGGCGAGAACGCTGGTGGAACGAATCATTTCTCTGAATCTCCCTTCCCGAACGATGTCGGGACTGACCCGGGAGGGACAACCCGGGGACTCCTCCGAACTTTCCCTGTACATCCGAAGTGCTGTGCGGGCACGGCGGATGGATGACCGGTGTGCGGCCGGTCTCCATATCAGAATACACCAATGTCGGGGGGAACGCAAGCGTACTTGAAACGAGAAGCCAAGAAAAACGGATTGCTCGGGTCGGGCAAAAACGACCGCGACCGGCCCTGAGGACCGGTCGCGGGAAGAATTCAGGTTATCGAACCAAGGGTTCGATCAGCGGCGACGGCGGGCGCCGAGGCCGAGCAGGCCGAGGCCGGCCATGCCGCCGGCGAGGGGCGCCGGGATCTCGGGACGGTCTTCCTCAGCGGGGAGGAAGATGTCGAGGTTGGTGTCGCCGTCGAAGCCAAGGGCGTTGGGGCCGAAGGCGAACTCGATGAACGAGCCGTCGAGGGGCTGGTCGTTGAACCAAGCGCTGATGTCAACGCCGGCGAACGAGTTGCTGCTGAAGACGCCGTTGGTGGTCAGGCCGTCGATCGAGAAGCCCTGACCGGCCTGGAAGGCGACCGAGCCGGCGCCGCCCTGGATGTCGGTGGTGAACGTGTCGCCGTTGTTCAGCGAGAGGGCGATGCTGCCGCCAGTCACGTTGCCATTGGTCAGGTTGATGACGCCGTTGACGGTCATCAGCATGTTGGCGGCGATGTTCTGGGCCGCGCCGTCGATGAGGACGTCGGCGAGGTTGGTGGCGCTGCCGCTCGAGAGCGTGATGGTGCCGGTGTGGTTCACGCCGCCGAAGCCCTTCGAGCCATTCATGAAGTTGGCCTGGGCGCGGAGCGCGTTGATGTCGAGCTGGAGCTCGGTGATCGCGAGGGCGCTGCCGGCCGTCGCGAGAATCGCCGAAGCGGCGATGAGTGCCTTGGTGTTCATTGTCCCTGTCTCCCGTCTAAGTTGACTCTCGCGGCACGGAGCCGCGTCTCCCCATTCGCGTGCAAATCGAGTTACTCTCTCTCTCCATGACGGGAGCGGGTGCGCTGCCGCCAAGTCACTCAAAGATACCCGAAGTCGGGGTGGTGTCAATAGTCGCTCCGGTCAAAACCCTGTGAAGACGGGCTAATTGTAACGCGCTCATTGCGTCCCGATTACCCATAGAACTACCGGCGCAAATGCTGCGCAGGCAGCGACTTGCTTTCGAGCGTCTGCGATGGCCCGTCAAGACGCCGTATTCTCGGACCTTTCCGAACAAAGTACGTACTGCGAGCGGCGCCTCGTGGAGGTGTGGCACGGGATCGCATCCATCGAGCCCGGCAAAATGAGAAGAAAAAAGACCGAGCACACGCTCGGTCTTTGGAGGAAATGCGCGGGGATGTCCGAGAACGCCGGACGCTCAGCGGCGGCGACGGCTCGCGAACCCGGCGAGGCCGAGCCCGAGCACTCCCGCGGCCGGAGCCGAGGGAACCAGGAACACGTCGAGGTCGGTCGAGGTATCCACGCCGTTCGCGTTCGGGTTGAACTGGAAGTTCAGGAACGAGCCGTCGAGCGGCTGGGCGTTGAAGTACGGCGTGATGCCCGCTCCGGCGAAGGGGTCGCTGGTGAACGCGGCGTTCGTGAGCAGGCCGTCGATCAGGAAGCCCTGCCCGGCCTGCGTGTTGACCTGGCCGACGCCGCCGACGATCTGCGTGCTGAACGACTCGCCGTCGTTCAGGGTGAACATCAGCGAGCCGCCGGTCACCCCGCCGTTGACGAGATTGATCGAGCCGGTGAAGGAGGCGAGTTGCCCGGCCGCGATGTTCTGACCCGCGCCCCCGATCAGGATCTCCTGAAGCGCAGAGTTCGCATTGCCGGACAGGTTGATCGCACCGGTGTGCGTCACCCCGCCGAACGCGCCCGGGGCGCCCGCCGCGTTCGCGGCCTGCGCGGTCAGGGTGTTGATATCGAGTTGGAGAACCACCCCCGCGGTGGATGCTCCTGCAGCGCACGCGATGGTTGCGGCTGCAACGGTGCAAAGTCTGGACAACGACATGTCCGACGCCTCCTCAAATTCGAGTCGCTGTGCTCCGGCGCAAGGCCGATTTTCCCCAAGCACAGCGGATTCTCTCTCGGCGAACACTTCGCCTTGACGTGTGATAACAGAATACCCGGCCCCGCATCTGCGCCTACTGGTATTACCCCTAGGTCCGCGATTTCGCGGACCCTCTTCCGGATGGACGAGTCGCCTTTCAACCCAACGCAAACGCGGGCCGGGACTGAGTCCCGACCCGCGGCGTGCAAACTGGTGAACTGTCCCGGCTGGCCTTCAGGCCCGGCGGCGACGGCTCGCGAACCCGGCGAGGCCGAGCCCGAGCGCGCCCGCGACGGACGCCGAGGGAACCAGGAAGATGTCAACGTCGGTGGTCGCGTCG
>JBQLZI010000052.1:0-11626 GCA_052168195.1 Phycisphaerales bacterium | reverse complement strand
CCAACATGCAGTTCCTCACGTTCCTCTGCGCGGTCATCCGCGCCGTGGACCTGCACGCCGACCTGCTCCGCGCCACCATCGCCCACGCGGGCAACGACCACCGCCTCGGCGCCAACGAAGCCCCCCCCGCTATCATCTCGATCTACCTCGGCGACATGCTCAGCGACATCGTCAACCAACTCGAAGCCGGGCAGTCGCGCGGCACCAAGAAGGGCGGCGCCATGTCGCTCGGCGCGCGCACGCTCCCCCAGATCCCGCGCCACGCGTCCGACCGCAACCGAACCTCGCCCTTCGCGTTCACCGGCAACAAGTTCGAGTTCCGCGCCGTCGGCTCCTCGCAGGCCGTCGCGTGGCCCAACACCATCCTCAACACGATCGTCGCCGAGTCGCTCGAGTTCATCGCCACCAAACTCGAACGCACGCTCGGAAAGAACCCGACCCCCGCGAAACTCGAGACCTCCGTGCGCGCCCTGCTCAAGCAGGTCGTCCGCGACCACAAACGGGTGATCTTCGACGGCGACAACTACACCCAGGAATGGCAGGAGGAGGCCGAGCGCCGCGGGCTTCCCAACCATCGCGAAACCGTGTCCGCCCTCGCGGCCCTGAAAGCCAAGAAGGCCTCGGACCTGCTCTCCAAGTACAAGGTCATGAACAAGACCGAACTGGCCGCGCGGAGCAGCATCTTCCACGAGAAGTACAACAAGCAGATCATCATCGAGGCGCGGTCGATGGTCTCGGTCGCCCGCCGCTGGATTCTCCCCGCGGCCCTTCAGCACCAGACCAAACTCGCCGAGGCCCTCGCCTCGACCGAAGCGGTCGGGCTCGAGACGCCTGACACGCGCCAGGAACTCGAGTACGTGGCCGAACTCGTGGCCCGACTGCGCGGCAGGATCGCCCGCGTCGACGCCGGGATCAACGGCCACGACGAAACGGACCCCGCGAAGGAAGCCAAGCACCTGCGCGACAAGGTCGTGCCCGCAATGGCCGACCTTCGCGAAACCGCGGACGAACTCGAGCAGCACGTCGCGGACGAACTCTGGCCCCTCCCGACGTACCGCGAGATGCTGTTCATCAAGTAATCGCTCGGCGCAACGTCGCCGCGCCGGCCCCGTAGCTCAGCGGTAGAGCAGCCGACTCATAATCGGTCAGGTCGCAGGTTCGAATCCTGCCGGGGCCATTCCATCGGACCGGGATGCTCCGGGTCAGGCTGAGGCGCGGTACAGCGTCACGCAGTACCAGTTCCTCGGCGCGACCCATCGCTTCACGGGCGTAAAGCCCGCGGTCGCCGCTTCGGCGTCGAATGACTCGGGCGTGAACTTGTGCGAGCTCTCGGTGTGGATGGACTCGCCCTTCTTGAACTCGAACGTCTGACCCGCGACCGTCACGCGCTGATCCTTCTTGCTGACGAGGTGCATCTCGACGCGTTTGCGCTCGGGCGACCACGGGGCGTCGTGTTCAAACGCCTCGCGGTCGAAGTCGCCGTCGAGTTCGCGGTTGATGCGGTCGAGGAGGTTGAGGTTGAACTCCGCGGTAACCCCGTCGGAGTCGTTGTAGGCACGGCGCAGCGCGTCGAGGTCCTTCTCCAGATCGAACCCGATCAGCAGCAGGCCGTCCTTGCTGACGCAACTCGCAAAGTGGCTGAGCAGTTCGCGGCGTTCGGCGGGTTCGAGGTTCCCGATCGTCGACCCGGGGAAGAAGAGCGCGCGGTTCGCGCCGCCGATATCGTCGGGCAGCGAGGCGATCATCGTGAAGTCATCGCAGACCGGGAAGATCTCGACGTCGGGAAACCGTTCGGCGATGCGTTCCGCGGCCGCCGCCAGCGCGCTGCGAGAGATCTCGATCGGCACAAACGCGTGCGGCGCGTCAAGCGTCGCGAGCAGGTCCTCGGCTTTCTGCCCCGATCCGGCGCCGGGCTCCACGAGCGTGATGTCGGTCCCGATCGCCCGCGCGATGTCTTCTGACGAGGCCTCCAGCAGGTCGCGCTCGGTCCTGGTGGGGTAGTAGTCCTGAACCTCGCAGATCTCGTCGAAGAGTTCGCTCCCCCGCGCATCGTACAGATGCTTGGGCGGGATTCGCTTGCGCGGCATCGCAAGCCCTTCCAGCACATCGCTCCGGAACGTGTCGCGCAGTTCCTGTCGGTTGATCACCATCGGGTGCAGGTTGGCGAGTTCGTTCTGCTGCGTCATGCGATGCTCCGCGCGAGGCGGACTCCTGTGTACTGCCACTGGGCGCCTGGTTCAAAGAAATTGCGATATGTGGGCCTGATGTGGGATCGGCTCGTCAGGCACGAGCCGCCGCGCGCGATGAACTGCCCGCACATGAACTTGCCGTTGTATTCCCCGATCGCTCCCGGAGGCGGCGCGTATCCCGGGTACGGCTCGTGCGCCGATCGCGTCCATTCCCAGACGTCGCCGAACATCTGCCTGAGCCCCGAAGCATCGTCCGAGTCGGGGTGCAGCCGGCCGCGCTCGAGGAAGTTGCCTTCGATATCTACGTCGGCCGCAGCGTGCTCCCATTCCGCTTCGGTCGGGAGTCGCGCCCCCGCCCAGCGCGCGTAAGCATCGGCCTCGAAGAAACTGAGATGGCACATCGGCGCGTGCGCATCGAGCGGACGCTGGCCGAACATCGTGAACTCGGTCCACCGATCACCGTCGCTTCGGGACCAGTACCGCGGGCGGCGCTCGCGCGACTGGAGCCACGTCCAGCCCTCGTCGAGCCAGAGTTCGGATCGCTTGTAGCCGCTGTCGGCGACAAACGCCGCGAACTCACCCGCCGTGATCGGTCTGTCCGCGAGCGCGAAGGGCTCAAGGAACACCCGGTGCGACGGCGTCTCGTTGTCGTAGGCGAACCCGTCGCCTTCGTGGCCGATGCGGACCACGCCGCCAGCGTGCTCAACCCATCCGAGCGGACGCGCGGGCCGCGCCGGGGCCGGAACGTCGGCTTCGCTATACGCGGGGCGAAGCGGGTTCGCGTCGAGCAGGAGTTTGACGTCTGTGAGCAGGAGTTCCTGGTGCTGCTGCTCGTGATTCAGCCCGAGTTCGATCAGGACGGCGATCTGCGCAAGGGTCTCGTTGTTGCACGATCGGATGAGGTTTGCGACGCGGTCGTCGACGACATCGCGGAACGCCATCACCTCGCCGAGACCCGGCCTCGTGAGCAGCCCGCGCCGCCCACGCGGGTGCCGCTCGCCCGCCTGGTGATAGTACGAATTGAAGAGCACCGCGAACGCCTCGTTGTAGCGGGCGAATCCGGGTTCGAACTGCTTGAGAACGAAGGTCTCGAAGAACCATGTCGTATGCGCGAGATGCCATTTCGTGGGGCTTGCGCACAGTTCGACCTGGACCATCATGTCTTCGGGAGAGAGCGGGTCGCACAGCCGGAGGGTCGTCCCACGGACGGAACGGTACCGCTCGATGATGTCGCCCCGGTCGAGCCGGGAAAGCGCTGTTGTCTGATGTCCCACGGTGGCCTCCGATCGACGCGCACCAACGCCTGTGTGTGCAACAGCATACACGAGAATTCGGGCTCTGTGGGTGAAGCTGCGCTCACAAACGCAGACCGCGTGACACGAACACGCGTTCCAGCGCGTCGAACGCGAACTGCGCCGCGATCGCCAGAATCGCGGCGGGGACGGCCCCCTCGAGGATCTTCGAGAAATTGTTCTGCGTAATCCCGGTGAAAATCGGCTGGCCGTAGCCGCCCGCGCTGATGAACCCGCCGAGGGTGGCGGCGCCGACATTGATGACCACCGCGGTCTTGATGCCCGCCATGATCGTCGGCAGCGCGAGCGGCAGTTCGACGCGGAGCAGGCGCTGCGTCGGCGACAGTCCGATGGCGTTCGCGGACTCGATCAGATCGCCCGGGATCGACGTGAGCCCCGAGTGCGTGTTGCGCACGATCGGCAGCAGCGAGTAGAGCACGAGCGCGACGATCGCGGTCTGTGCGCCGATCCCGAAGGGCTTGATGAGCAGCACGAGCAGCGCGATGGCGGGGATGGTCTGCAACACGCCGACCAGCGCGAGCGTCGGCCCAGCGACCGTGCGCGACCGCGCCGCGAGCACACCGAGGGGGAGCGCGAGGGCGAGGGCGACGAGCATCGAGACGCCGACGAGCGTCAGATGCTCCTTCGTTCGTCTGATCAACCGGGAGGCGAGGGCGTCGACCCGTGCTTCCGCGTCGATGCCGAACCGCTCACGCGCCGCATCGGCCGCCACAACCGCCGGGTCGACGCGCGGGCCGCCGTCGTCGCCGATCTCGGCACGCTCATTCAGCCGGCGCATCGATTCGGCGTCGAGCGCGCCCGCCATGCGCCTGAACGACCGGACGACCTCAGGGTGCGTCTCGGCCAACTGCCGTCGGTAGAGCACGACGGCGTCGTAGCGCGGGAAGTACCCGCGGTCGTCGTCGAGGACGACGAGGCCCATCGCGGCGATCTGCGCGTCGGTCGCGTACAGGTCGGTCGCGTCGATCGCGCCCGCAGCGAGCGCGCCGTACGCGAGGGAGTGCTCGATGCCCCGTGCGGCGTTCCCGAGCCGGTACGCGTCGCGGAGCCCGGGCCAGCCGTCGGCCCGGTTCATGAACTCCGTCGAGAAGGCGAGCCGGAGGTCGGGGTGATCAGCAAGATCCGAGATCGTCGACAGGCCATAGCGTTCGGCTGTCTCTCGCGTGACGCCGACCGCGTAGGTGTTGTTGAACCCGATCGGCCGGGTCATCGCGAGCCCGCGCTGCTCGAGCGCGGCACGGAGTTGATCGTCGGTGTTGATGGCCTGCTCGGCGAGCAGTTCCCGCTTCAGCGTGCCCGTGTATTCCGGGTACGCGTCGATCTCTCCCGCGAGCAAGGCGTTGTACGCCACGGCGGAGCCGGGGAACGAACGGAAGGACGCCTCGGCTCCGGCGTCCTCCGCGAGGATGCGCAGCATGTGGCCGAGGATCGCGGACTCCGTGAAACTCTTCGAACCGATGACAACGCTCGCGCACACCGGCGAGCACAGCGTCAACGCGATCAGAAGTGGCGCGAGAAGGCGGGTCATTGCGCCGCCCCCGACACAAGCGAGCGGACCCGATCGATCTGGGCCGCCACGAAGGAGCGGACGAACTCGTCGTTGGGCTCGCTGCGGAGCGTATCGAACGCTCCGCGCTGCTCGATGCGGCCGTCGCGGAGCAGCACGATGTCATGCTCGGCGAGGTACGCCGCTTCGGCGAGGTCGTGGGTCACGATGACGACCGTCTTCCGCAGCGAGGCGACCAGGTCGCGGAGTTCGCGCTGCAGGTCGCTGCGGATCACCGGGTCCAGGGCTCCCAGCGGCTCATCGAGCAACAGCGTCTCGGGATCAAGCACGAGCGCCCGCATGAGCGCGACACGCTGGCGCTGCCCGCCCGAGAGTTCCGCGGGGTATCGATCGAGCAGTTCCCGGTCGAGGCGCATGGTTTCCGCGAGTTCGTCGACGCGACGCGTCATGCGTTCACGCGGCCAGCGTGCGTGCCGCGCAGGGAGTTCCACGTTTCGCCGGCAGGTGAGGTGCGGGAAGAGCCCGCCCGACTGGATCGCGTAGCCGATGCGGGGGCGTACCGAGCGCGCGTTGGCGCTGGTCAATGGCTCGCCGTCGACGATGACCTCGCCCGAGTCCGGCTCGACAAGGCCGATCATGAGCCGAAGCAACGTGGACTTGCCGCAGCCGCTGGGGCCGATGAGAGCGGTCGTCCGGCCCGGGGTCAACGCGAGCGAGACCTGATCGACGGCGACGTGGCCGCCGAAAGACTTGGAGACGTTGCGGACCTCGATCATCCGATCAACGGCCGACGAGTTCGTTCGCGAGCGAGTCGGCGCCGTAGACCTTGCGGAGCGACTCGACGATGGACCGCACATCCACCGAGACCGCGCGGCCCTGATCGCTGGAATAGATCGTGTCCCACGCGAACGAGTACCGGTTGCCGTCGAAGATCAGCCCAACAACCTCGCCGTCGGCGTTGATGAGCGGGCTGCCCGAGTTGCCGCCGATGATGTCGTTCGTCGAGACGATGTTGAACGGCGTGCTGAGATCGAGCGTGGAGCGCGACGCGAGCCACTTGCGAGGCAGGTTGAACGGCTCTTCGGGGCCTTTCGCTTCGTAGCGTTCGAACAGCCCTTCGAACGTTGTGCCGAACGGGACGTCCTGTCCTTCCTGCTCGAATCCCTTCACCGTGCCGGTCGAGAGGCGCAGCGTAAACGTCGCGTCGGGATAGACCGATTCGCCGAAGGCCGCGAATCGCGCCGCGGCGAGGCGGCCGTACGCGTCCGTCTGCGGCGACACGACCTGTTCCTCGTACCGCTTGCGGACGGCGCGGGCCTCGTCATCGATCGCGAAGGCGAGTTGAATCATCGGGTCGCGGCTCTCACGCACGGCTTCAACGCCTCCCGAGACAAGTCGCTTGCGGTACTCGACGTCCGCGAGGCGCGTGCCTTCGACGAGTTGGCGGGCCCGATCGGTCGCGCCCGCGCCGCTGTAGAGCGTCTTCACCACCGGGTGCTCGGCGCCGAGCGTGTCGGCGGCCATGCCGAGGCCGCTCGCGACGCGGTTCATCTCGAGTTCGGGGAAGATCGGCGCGGGCGAGTACAACCCGAGTTCAAGGGTGGGGATGCGGCTCTCGGTGTACCCGGTGAGGCGCTGATCGTTGGGTTTCTCACGCTCGGCGGTCAGGCGGACGATGTCGCGCGCGATGCCGAACAGTTCGGAGCGGCCGACGGGCCAGTGCTCAAGCACCGCGTACTCGTCGTCGATCTCGTCGTAGATGCGCTGGGCCTGCGCGACGCGCTCGAACGCGTTGCCGACTTGCTGCGAGAGCTTGCGGTCGGCCTTGATCGCTGAGCGGAGTTCCTCTTCCTCGTTCATCTTCCGGGCGAAGTTCCGCGGATCCTGCAGGGCGACGAGTTTGCCGCCGAGGCCTTTGCGGCCGTTCTCGATGCTCGGCAACTCGCGGTACGCCTGGTTCGCGTACCGCTCGCCCTGACTGGCGAACACGTTGAGTTCGACCTCGCGGCGGCGGATGAAATCCATCCACTTCGGGTAGAGGTTGTCGCGGAGCGTGCGCAGGTGGGCGACCGTGAACGCACGCTGGGTGCGCGCCGGGTGCCCGGTGACGAATACTGGCTGGCCGCTCTCGACGCCCTCGAGGGTGAACTCGAAGTGGTGCTCGGGGCGGGCGGGCTGCCCGTCTTCGTACAGACGGAGGAAGGTGACATCGAGGCAGTACCGGGGGAACTCGAAGTTGTCGACGTCGCCGCCGAACGCCGCGATGCTTTCTTCAGGGGCGAAGACCAGACGAACGTCGGTGTAGCGCTTGTAGCAGTACAGGTGGTACATCCCGCCGCCGTAGAGCGTGACGACCTGGCAGGAAAGACCCGTCTTCTCGTTGTACTCGCCTTCGAGGGTCGCGATGGCGGCGCGGCGGGCTTCGTCGGCCTGCGCGTCGGTCATCCCTTGCTTCACCGCGCCCTTGATGCGCTCGGTGACGTCGACGATGTTCTGGAGACTGAGCACCTCGAGGTCAGGACATTTGAGTTCGTCGCCCGGCTCGCGAGCGAGGAAGCCGTCGGCGACGATGTCGCGGTCATCGGTGCTCAGTTTGGCGAGTTGGCTGCGCGCAACGTGATGATTGGTCATCACGAGCCCGTCTTCGGACACGATCGAGCCGGAACCGCCCGATCCCATACGCACGGACGCCTTCTGGACCAGTTCGAGCCATTCCGGACTGGGCGTGAACCCGTAACGCTCCTGGAGCATTCGCAGCGGCGGCTGGTTCAGCAGCCACATGCCCTCGTCGGCGCGGGCGGAGGATCCTGAGAGCCCGGCGAGGGACACGATCGAGGCGACGGTGGCGAACGCGGCGGCGCGGAAGAACTTGGTGGTCATGCCTACAGGATACCGGAACGAAGCGCGGCGGCGGCGGTTGGCGCGGACATGAAAAGGGCCCGGCGGTGTTCGCCGAGCCCTCAAGGGTGCACTCGTTCAGATTTCAGCGATGGTCAGATCACCAGTCGCTCTCGGGGATGCCCATGCCCGAACGATCGGGATAGGCCGGGCGCGCCGGGCGTTGGTAGCCCTCGCGCTCGATGGCGTCGAGCATCTCCTGGATGGCGCGGTCGAGTTGCGGGTCGCCGCCGTCGACCATCTTCGCGGGATCGTCGACGACCTCGATGTCGGGATCGACGCCGTGGCCCTCGATGCCCCATGTGCCGTCGGTGTTGTAGAACGCGAAGTGCGGCGCGGTGATGGAGGAGCCGTCGACCATGGGCGGGTAGCCGCCGATGCCGACGAGGCCGCCCCAGGTGCGCATGCCGATGATCGGCCCGACCTCGTGGTGACGGAAGAGGAACGGGAAGGCGTCGCCGCCGGAGCCGGCCAGCCCGTTGATGAGCATGCACTTGGGCCCGTTGTGCGCACGGAAGGGGCTGGTGGCGTCCATGCCGTCGCGCATGGCCCAGTAGTTGGACGCGGGACGCTTCAGGATGTCGATGAAGCGCGAGGGCATCTGGCCGCCGCCGTTCCAGCGCTCGTCGATGATGAGCGCGGGCATGTGGGCCTGGCCGTAGAACTGCCGGACGAGTTCGTTCTGGCCCTGGGCGCCGGTGTTGGGCACGTAGATGTAGCCCACCTTGCCCTCGGACTTCTCGTAGACGTACTTGCGGTTCTGCTCGACCCAGTCGCGGTAGCGCAGGCCTGCTTCGGAGCCGACGGCCTCGACGATGACGCGCCGGGCGTCGTCGTCCATTTGGGGCTTCTCGCTCACCGTGAGCGTGATCGGACGGCCGGCCATCCCGATGAACGACGCGTAGATGTCCTTCGAAGTATCGACGGGCACGCCGTTGACGGCGAGGAGGTAATCACCCTCCTTGACGTCAAGGCCGGGGTGGTTGAGCGGGCCGCGCGCGTCCGCGTCCCACGGGCCGCCCTTGAGGATGTTCGTGATGCGGTACGCGCCGTCGTGGAGTTCGAAATCGGCGCCGAGCAGGCCCACGTTGCGGTTGCTGGCGCGTTCGACGTCGCCGCCCTCGCGGTAGTACGCGTGGCCCACGTTCACCTCGCCGATCATCTCCTGGATGATGAACGTGACGTCCTCGCGCGTGACGGCGTCGGGGAGCATGGCGAGGTGGTCTTCGAGGACCTTCTCCCAGTCCACGCCGTGGATGGTCGGGTCGTAGAAGTAGTCGCGCATCACGCGCCATGCGTTGCGGATGATGCTCTCCCACTCTTCGCGGGGCTCGGCGTCCTGCAGCATCGGGGAGGTCACGACCGCTGTGCCGCTGCCGCCGGGCGAGGCGTTCTGGATGGTCGCCCCGTTGCCGCGGGGGATGAGGATCTTCTTGCCGTCTGGCGTCATCTCGAAGGCGAAGGCGCCCTTGGCGACGCTCTTCTCTTCCTTCTTCTCGTCCTTGAAGTCGAACGCCATGATCTCGGGCGCGCCGGGAAGGCCGCGGCCAGTGCGGCGGACGTAGAGCAGGTGCCCCTTGTCGTTCACCGCGAGACCCGAGAACAGGCCGCGCTTGACGGGCAACTGAATCGAGCGGGACTCGAAACCCTCGATGTCGATCTCGACGGGCTTGGCTTTCTGCTTCTTGTCGTCGGCGTCCTTCTCATCGCCGTCGTCGGCCTTGGCGCCGTTGTCTCCCGCGTCGCCGGTGCGCTTGGCGCTCCACGTGCCCGAAACGCCCATGCCTTCGACTTCCCAGCGCCCGTCGAGCGACGATCCGGAGAGCGTCGCCGTCAGCACGACCGCGCCGACGGGGGCGGGCACTTCCGCCTTGAACTCGCCGGTGTCGGCGTTGAACTCGACGTTCTCGAGCGCGAGACTCTCGCCCTGGGTGATGGTGGTCGCGCCGTAGTTCCCGTCGGCATCGCGGGTGATGATCATCGTGAAGGGGACGGTGTCCTCGGGCATGCCCATCTGAGCCATGCCGTTGCTGGTCCCTTCCCATTCGCCCACGATGCCGCCGCCGTTGGCGCCGTTCGCGGGCTTCTTCTCATCGTCGCCGCCGTCGGATTCTTTGTCGTCCTTAGCCTTGTCGTCGTCCTTCTTCCATTCCTCTTCATCGCTCTTGGGGAGGTACGGCGACTTGACGTCGTCGCGGAGCGGGACGGCGATGAGCGCCTCGGTCTCGACGTACACGAACGGCGATTCGAGGCCGCTGTACATGTCGTCGTAGACCGGCGAGAACTCGCGGTTGGAGGCGTAGTACAGGAAGTCGCCGTCACGGTCGAACGCGGGCGACGAATCGTTGAAGAAGCCCGAAGTGACGCGGTGCGTCTCGCCCTTCTCGGTGTCGTAGAGGTAGATCGAGTAGTTCTCGCTGCCGGACATGTCGGCCTTGGAATAGGCCATCCAGCGGCTGTCGCTCGACCACGAAGGCGATGGCGGGTTGCCCCAGCCGTCGCTGTCGACGAGCGTGCTCGAGCCGGACTCGACGTCGAGCAGATACAGGTTGCCGCCGCGATCGACGTAGGCGATCTTCGACGAGTCGGGCGACCAGCCCATGCCGTAGTAGAAGGTCTTGCTGTTGTTGGTGAGCTGTTTCGTCTCGCCCATGCCGTCGGACTGCGTGATGTACATCTCCATCTCGCCGGACTCGTCGGAGAAGTACGCGATCCACTGGCCGTCGGGGCTCCACGAGACGCTGCGTTCGTGGTCGGCGCCGGAGCGGGTGAGGTTGCGGGGCGTGCCGTTCTCCGCGGGGAGCGTCCAGACATCGCCGCGCGCGACGGCCGCGACCCGCTTCGCGCTCGGAGAAATCGACCACGCGCTGATGTCGTTGCTCACGTCGCGCGACTGCGTGCGGAGCGTCGGGCGATCGCCGGGGATGAACACGTCGACCTCGGCGCTGCTTCCGGACGCGACGTCGAAACGGTAGAGACTCGATCCGCACTGGAAGACGATCTCGCCGCGGCCGTTCGGGCCCGGGCCCATCGAGGGCCACTTCACGTCGTAGTCGGAGAAATTGGTGCGCTGCTGACGCTGCCCGGTGCTTGTGTTGAACGACCAGAGGTTGAGCCGGTGCTCGGGGCCGTTGTCCGAGAGGTAGTACACGGTGTCGCCGGCCCACATGGGCTGGGTGTCGGTGCCTTCCCAGTCGGTGATCTGGCGGGACTCGTTGGTTTCGAGATTGAAGAGCCAGATATCGGTGGCCATGCCGCCGCGGTAGCGCTTCCAGGTGCGGGTGTCGCGGGTGTGCGGCGTGTAGGCGAGCCACTTCCCGTCGGCGCTGATCGCGCCCTGGGCGCCGTAGGGCACGGGGAGTTGGTCGTACTCGCCCCCATCGGGGTTGATTGTGAACAACTGGGTCTGACGGGTGAGCCCGCCGAGACCGCTCATGTAGAAGAGCAGTTCGCCGTCGGCGGTCCAGTCGTTAAGGACCTCGGTGCCCGGGTGGTGGGTGACGCGGCCGGCGAGGCCGCCGTCGCGACCAATCACATACAGGTCTGAGTCACCCTCGTAGTTGCCGACGAAGGCGATCTCTTCGCCATCGGGGCTGAACTTGGGGAACATCTCCTGGCCGCGCGGGCTGGCGAGCGGGGTGGCGCGGCCGCCCTCGCGCGCGACCGTCCACAGGTCGTTGCCGTAGACGAAGACGATGTGGGGGGCGCTGATGTCCGGG
>JBQLZI010000051.1:0-11648 GCA_052168195.1 Phycisphaerales bacterium | reverse complement strand
CTTCGCCGCGGCCGCCCGATCGAGCGCACGCTCCGTGAACACGCGCATGCCGTAGTTCGGGTGGTACCCGTGGATCTCTTTCACGTCGAGCGCAAGAAGATACGCGATGATCTCCGCGCTGATCACCTGCCCGGGCACCAGCACGGGGAACCCCGGCGGGTACGGGATGATGAACCCCGCGGAAACGAACTCGCGCCCCGCCTCGATCATCGACAGCAGGTCGCGCGAGAGGCGCACCCAGTCGAAGTTCGCCTCGTCGTACGCAAGGAAGAACGCCTTGCGCAGGTCGCCCTCGGGCGTGCCCGAGTCGTCGGGCTTGAACGCGGGATGGAACCGGCTGAAGTTCGGCAGCGGCGGCCCGTCGAGCAACGAATCGACGCGCGCCGTGTGCATCGTCAGCCCCGTCGCGCTCTCGGTCGAGAGTCGGTCCTCGACCTCACTCGAAATCGACGACAGCACCTCCACGAGGTACGCGATGTCGCCCCGCGTCGTGCCGATATTCGGAAGGAAGAGCGCGGTGTTGCGCGAGGTCTTGTTGATCTGGATGTCGAACCGGTCCATCAGGTGGTGGCGGAACTGGTCGCCGTCCATCCCCGTCGCCGCGACGTGCAGCGTGACGCGCGTCGGATCGAGCGTGAACTGGTCCATCCGCCACGCCTTATCCATCCGTCCCCAGCCGAGTTCCGAGTCGTAATAGAACTGCAGGCCCGACGGGCGGTACTGCTCCGGGATCATGTCCGCGGGGCGCAGCACCGAGAAGAACCGGTTGATCGCGGGATGCTCGCGCACCCGCGAGCGCAGGACCATCGACAGCCCGATCGTCTGCTCGACGAGTTCGTAGCCCTCGAGTTCAACCTGCCGGCGTCCCACGTCCAGAGATGCGACGATCTGGTAATTCGGGGACGTCGACGTGTGCGTCATGAACGCCTCGTGGAACGAATCGCTCACCTTCTGCTCGAAGTCCTCGTCGTAGACGTGGATCATCGAGCCCTGCCGCAGCGACGTCAGCGTCTTGTGCGTCGACTGGGTGGCGTACACGCGCACGCGGACGCGGTCGGGGTCGACCATGCCCTCCGCGCTTCCCTCCTTGAGCGCCTTGCCGTACCGCTCGCGGTACTCGTCGCTGCGGAACTTCCTGCGCAGCCGGGACGCGGCGTCCATCGCCGTCCGCGACCGCAGCGTCGGGTTGAACCGCGCGAAGCCGAACCACGCCTCGTCCCACAGGAAGATCATGTCGGGCTTGATCGCCAGCACCCGCTCCATGACCATCGCCGGGTCGTACGTCACGCCGTCGAACGTGCAGTTCGTCAGCAGCAGCATGCGCACGCGGTCGAGTTTGCCCGCGGCCTTCAGCGCGAGCAACTGATGCTCGATCTCCTCGATGGGCACCGCGCCGTACATCGAGTACTGCTGGAGCGGGTACGAATCGAGGTACACGGGCATCGCCCCCGCGAGCACGATGCCGTAGTGGTGCGACTTGTGGCAGTCGCGGTCGATCAGGATGATGTCGCCGGGCTGCACGATCGCCTGAAGCACGATCTTGTTCGCCGTCGAGGTGCCGTTGGTGACGAAGAACGTCTCGCGCGCCCCGAACGCGCGAGCGGCCATATCCTGGGCCCGCTTGATCGGCCCCTTGGGCTGGAGCAGTGAGTCGAGCCCGCCCGACGTGGCCGAGGTCTCCGCCAGAAAGATGTTGGGGCCGTAGAAATCGAAGAGATCGCGCGCCCAGTGCGAACTGGTCATCGACTTGCCGCGCGCGATCGGCAGCGCATGGAACACGCCGGTCGGCTTCGCGCTGTACTTCCGCAGCGCCTCGAAGAAGGGCGCCTCGTACCGGGAGCGCACCCCCTTGAGGATGGTCAGGTGCTGCTCCATGTACTGCTCGAGCCGGTAGAAGGCCCGGCGGAACTCGCGACCCAGGTTTCCGGCCACCCGGTCCAGCGGCGTGTCCGTGACGAGATACAGATCGAGTTCCGGGCGCAGTCTGCGGATCAGCCGCGCGAGTTGCACGCTGCGATCAAGCCCGAAGCACACCGGGAACTGCTCGTGCTCGAGCACCTCGAGATACCGCCGCAGCGCGGGGTGATCGCTCTTGGTCTTGAACGAGTAGTTGTAGCGGAGGAACACCGCCTGGATCGTCGGGTTGAACAGCACCGCGATCACGGCGTCCTCGAGACTCGGCGCCGTCACCACCTCGTACACGAACTCATCAGAGTCGCGTCGACACGCGGCGAACCCTTCGCGAAGGTCCGCCTCGTCGTAGGCGTCCATCCCGTCGACGAAGAGCACCTCGAAGTACGGCTTCCCGCGCTTCGCGCGATCCTCGCGCTCGCGCAGGCCGTTGGCGCGCGGGTCCCGCCGCGACGCGCGTTCGTCGAGCGTGCTGTGGCGCTCGCGGTACGCGTCACCCACGAGCAGCCGCGCGATGTCCCCCACTTCCGTCGCGAGGTCCGCGTAGTCGCCGCGCCGGTACAACTCACGGAGACTCTCGATGCGCTCCTGCCCCGGATAGGCCCAGTAGGCCTCCAGCTGGTCGAGCACCGCGAGCGATTCGTCCACGAGCGCCTTTGGCTCCGCGGGATCCTTCCCGCTGCGCACGTATTCCTTGAGCCACGACGCGCGCACCTGGAGTTCGTTCCACGTGTCCATCCGAAGTTGCGGCGCGTTGTACTGGCGGCGCACGCGGCTCTCGTCGATCTTCGGTATGCCGTCCTCACGCTGGCTCATTGCGGGTACCCCGGATCCGCCGGCGCGGGATACGCCTGGATCGGCGGCACGCCCGCGTCTGTGCCCGGCGACGCGGCGCCGTTGACGGGCGGCGGAGTCGGGCCCGGCTCACCCTTCGAGAGGGGCTGGCTCGGCCCGAGCCCCGCGCGTGACCCGCGCGACATCTTCTCGAGCGGCCCGAGCGTGTCGAGGTACGCGTTCGCTGGGCAACTCCGCTGGTAGACCTCGAACTCCACCTTGCGGTCGCGGAAACTCTTCAGCGGCTGGCCGAGACCCTTGAGCCCCACCTCGCGCGATCTGCGGACACGCTCGAGGTGCAGTTCGATCGGGAGCATCTCTTCGCCGCTGCCTGCCTCATAAAGAATGTCGCCCGTCGGCGCGACGAGGATCGACCGGCCGTTCCCGCCGTCGCCCACGCCGTTGATGTCGATGACGAAGCACTGGTTGATCGCGGCGGTCGCCTTCGCGATCGCGAGTTCCACGTCGCGGTCGATGCTGGGCGTAAGGGTCGGGTGGAGGATGACCTCGGCGCCCATCGCGGCGAGCGTGCGCGACGTCTCGGGGAACCACATGTCGTAGCAGATGCTCACGCCGAAGCGTCCGACGTCGGGCACGTCGAACACGCAGAATTCGGTCCCGGATTCCACGCCCGTCTCGTAGGGCATGAACGGGAACATCTTGCGGTACCGCGCGATCACGTTGCCGCCCGGATCGATCACCGGCGTCGTGTTGTAGATGCCGCGGTCGGTTTTCTCGTACAGCGAGCCGGGCAGCAGCCAGATCTGGTGCTTCTCGGCGAGCCGTCGATACACGTCCTCGACCTCGTTGGGAAACGGGAGGGCGTGGCCGGTCCATCCGCCGAAGGTCGCGAGTTCGCTCATCACCACCATCTGCACCCACGGGTACAGGTGCATGAGCATCTCGAGGCGGTCGGTCAGGTGCGCCAGGTTCGACTGGCGCCCGGAGATGTGCAGTTGCAGGCCGGCGATGGCGAACGGACGCATGGGAGTCCTTGAGTCAGGCGGAGGCGGCGGAGAGAGATGCGGCGGGCTTCGCGCCGCCGGCGTGGCGAAGGATCTCCTCGCACACGATGTCGAGCCCTCGGGCGAGTTGCTCGTCGGTGATCACCAGCGGGGACAGCACGCGGATCACGTCGCCGTAGACGCCCGCGGAGATCACCAGCACGCCGCGGTCGCGGCACGAATCGATGGCCTTCTTCACGAGCGCGGCCGCGGGCTTGCGTTCGTCGCCGCCCTCGCAGAGTTCGACGGCGATCATCGCGCCCAGCCCGCGCACATCGCTGACAACGGGCGTCTTGGCGCGCAGGCCCTCGAAGCGCTCGCGCACCGCGGCGCCGACCTTGGCGCCGCGAGCGTTGAGGTCCAGTTCCTTCATGCGTTTGATCGTGGCGACCGCCGCGGCGCACGACACGGGGTTGCCGCCGTACGTTCCGCCGAGCGTGCCCGGCGCGACCTTATCCATCACGCGGGCGGCTCCGATGACTCCCGAGATCACCATGCCGCCGCCCATCGACTTGGCCCACGGCGACAGGTCGGGCGTCACCCCCGCGTGCTCGTACGCGGCCCACTTCCCGGTGCGGCAGAAGCCCGACTGCACCTCGTCGAAAATCAGCACGATGCCGTGCTCGTCGCAGATCTCGCGCAGCCCGCGGAGGTACTCGAACGGCGCGACGTAGAACCCGCCCTCGCCCTGCACCGGCTCGATGATGATCGCGGCCACGTTCTCGGCGGCGACAGTGTCCTTGAGCGCCGCGCGCATCCGGTCGAGTTCGCGCTGCGCGATCGTGCGATCGTCGATATCGCGCTCGCCGTACGCGCGACGCGGGTACGGCAACCTGTAGATCTCGGGCATGAACGGGCCGCAGCCCTTCTTGTAATCGACCTTCGAAGTCAGCGTCGAGCAAAGCAGCGTGCGCCCGTGGAACGCGCCGGTGAAGCAGATCACCGCGCTGCGCCCGGTCGCCTGCCGCGCTATCTTGATCGAGTTCTCGACCGCCTCGGCCCCGGTGTTCACGAGCACGACCTTCGTCGCGTCGCCGTGGCGCCCGTGCGGGAAGATCGACGCCAGTTGCTCGCAGAGTTCCACGTACGGCTCGTACGTCGCGACGTGGATGCAGGTGTGCTGGAGTTTCGACGCCTGCTCGGCGATGGCCTTCACCACGGCCGGGTCGGAGTGCCCGACGTTCATCACGCCGATGCCGCCGGCGAAGTCGATGAACTCACGGCCGTCCAGGTCGGTGATGATCGCGCCCAGCGCGCTCGCGGCGGTCAGCCCCGAAAGGCGGCTCACGCCCGGGCACACCACGGCGTCGCGGCGGCGAACAAGGTCTTCCGAACGGCTCATCTGCGCAGTCCTCCTGACTTCACACGCACCGCAACACGGGGGTCGCGGGGGCTTCCCCGGGGCTCACAGCCCCCAGGAGATGTACTTGACCGAAGTGTACTCGTCCATGACGTATTTGCCGCCCTCGCGTCCGAAGCCCGAGTGCTTCACCCCGCCGAACGGGGCCTGCGCGGTCGAGGGCGCGGCGTCGTTCGCCCCCACGATCCCGTATTCCAGCCGCTCCGCGACGCGCATGAGCCGGCTCGCGTCCCGCGTAAAGAAATACCCGGCGAGCCCGAAGTCGGAGTTGTTCGCCCACTCCACTGCCTGATCGTCGTGGTCAAAGGACCGCACCGGAGCGACGGGCCCGAAGGTCTCCTCGGTCGCGCAGAGCATCGACTCGATCATCCCGTCGACGAGCGTCGGCTGGTAGAACCGGTCCGCGAGCCCGTCGATCTTCTTCCGACCGCCACCGACCGGGATCCTGGCGCCCTTGGAACGGGCATCGTCGACGTGGGATTCGATCTTCTCCATCGCGGCGTCGTTGATCATCGGCCCGATGTCCACGCCCTCTGCGGTCCCGCGACCGACTTTGAGCCCCTCGATCGCCTTCCCGAGTTTGGCGACGAACTCCTCCCTGATGGAGGAATGGACGTAGAACCGGTTCGGGCAGATGCAGGTTTGCCCGCCGTTGCGGAACTTGCTGCCCACCGCCGCCTTCACCGCCTTGTCGACGTCGGCGTCCCCGAAGACCAGGAACGGCGCGTGCCCCCCGAGTTCCATCGAGAGGCGCAGCAGGTTTTCGGCCCCCTGCTTCATCAGGATGCGCCCGACCTCGGTCGAGCCGGTGAACGAGAGTTTGCGAACCTTGTTGTTCGAAAGCAGTTCCCCGCCGATGTCCTTCGCCTCGCCGGTGATGATGTTCACCACCCCCCCGGGGATGCCCGCCTCGAACGCGAGTTCGCCCAGCGCGATGGCCGAGAGCGGCGTCTCTTCCGCGGGCTTGATGACCACCGTGCACCCCGCCGCCAGAGCCGGGCCGATCTTCCGGGTGATCATCGCACTGGGGAAGTTCCATGGGGTGATGATCGCGCACACCCCGACGGGCTGGCGGAGCACGAGGATCCGTTTGTCCGCGGAGGTCGCGGGGATCGTCTCGCCGTAGACCCGTTTGGCTTCCTCGGCCGCCCACTCAAGGAACGAGGCCGCGTATCCGATCTCGCCCTTCGACTCCGCAAGGGGCTTGCCCTGCTCCTCGGTCATCAGCGCGGCGAGGCGGTCGACGTCGCGACGCATAAGGTCGAAGAGTTTCCGAACGGCGGTCGCGCGGTCGGCGGCGGGCCTCTCCCGCCACGAAAGAAAGGCGTCGTGGGCCGCGTCGATCGCCCGGCGGGTCTCGGGTGCGCCCGACTTCGGCACCGACGCCACGACTTCGTCGGTCGCGGGATTGGTCACGTCGAGGGTGGCGCCGGAGTCGGCGTCTACCCACTCGCCGGCGATGAGGTTCTTCGTCTGCATGCTTCGCGTCCTCGTGCGCAAGAATGTACGGATCATGCGCCCGCAGGCGTCGATCGCAGTATACGGGACGCGGCGACGCGCTCCCGGCAGATGCGCGCGGTTCAAAAAACAACACCGCCCGCGTCGGAGGCGGGCGGCGCTGATTCAAGCGGAGAGGGGGGGATTCGAACCCCCGATACGGTTACCCGTATACAGCATTTCCAGTGCTGCTCCTTCAGCCGCTCGGACACCTCTCCAGAGGCGCTCGCGAGGCCGGCGATGCCGTTCCCGCGAGCAAGGCGGGAGGATACGCATGGGCAGGCCGCTTGTCAGCCGCCTGCTGAGCCCCCCCAGGCCGGCCGTCCGCAATGCCTTCCGTGGTACCATGCACGCCAGCCCCCGAAGACTGGGTCGAAGTCCCCAACCCGACCGAGGAGAGGCGGGATGCCCGACGAAGGCCGCAAGCACGATCCGCCCGAGCCCGACGACGGGCGCGAGGCGCCGACCGAGGGAGGCGAAACGCCCACCATCGTGATGGTCGAGCACCCGGGGACGACACTCGGCCCCTACGTGCTGCAGCGCATCATCGGCGAGGGGAGTTTCGGCATCGTCTGGCTCGCGGAGCGACGCTCCCCCATCGTCCAGCGCGTCGCGATCAAGATCATCAAGCCGGGCATGGACTCGCGCCACGTGATCGCCCGGTTCGAGCAGGAACGCCAGGCGCTCGCGCTCATGGAGCACCCGTACGTGGCCCGCGTCCTCGACGCCGGGACGTCGAGCGCGGGCAGGCCCTACTTCGTGATGGAGCACGTCCCGGGGGAGCCGATCACCGCGTTCTGCGACCATCGACGCTACACGGTCCGCCAGCGGCTCGAACTCTTCATGCGTGTCTGCGAGGCGGTCCAGCACGCGCACCAGAAGGGTGTCATCCACCGCGACCTCAAGCCGGGGAACATCCTCGTCGTGGAGATCGACGGCGTCCCGACCCCGAAAGTCATCGACTTCGGCGTCGCGAAAGCCCTCGCGCCGACGTTCTCTGACCACGCCCCCCTGACCGAGACCGGGCAGGTCATCGGGACGCTCGAATACATGAGCCCCGAGCAGGCGGAGATGTCCGCCGACATCGACACGCGCGCGGATGTGTACGCGCTCGGCGTCGTGCTCTACGAACTGCTCATCGGCGTGCTCCCGTTCGACGCGCACGCGCTGCGGGACGGCGGGTACACGTCGGTGCGGCGACGCATGCGTGAAGAGGACGCGCCGCGCCTGAGCACGCGCCTGTCGTCGATCGATCCGAAGACGGGGGCGCAACTCGCGACCCGGCGCCGCGACACGCCGGACGACCTCCGCCGGACCCTCGAACGCGAACTCGAGTGGATCCCGCTCCGCGCGCTCAAGAAGGATCGAGCCGAACGCTACCCGACGGCGGCGGACCTCGGACGAGACATCCGGCGGTACCTCAACGCCGAGCCCATCGACGCCGCCCCCGATTCGCGCGTGTACCGCGCGAGAAAGTTCGTCAAGAGGAACCGCGGCGGCGTGCTCGCGACGCTCGCGGTGCTCGTCGCGCTGGTCGTGGGGCTCGTCGGGACCGGGGTCGGCCTGTCGATGGCGCTCGAGCAGAAGCGGATCGCGCAGACGGAGGCCGAGCGCGCGGCGCGGCTCGCCGACGCGCGCGAACGGGCGAACGCCTACCTGCGCGAGATCCTGCGGCTCACAACCCCGGGTGAACTCGGTCGCACGGCGTCCCCCGAGGAAATCCTGAGCCGGGCCTACGCCCTGATTCCTTCCGAAGACGGCGACCCGCTCTTCCTCGGCGCGACGCGGCTGGCGATCGCGGAATCGTTCCGGGACAACGGGCTGCCGGAGCGCGCTCTGGAGGTCGTCGAACGCGCGCGGCGCGGTCTCGACGGCGCGGGAGTCGGCGCCGACCTTCTCGTTGAGGACGTCGATCGTCTTCGCGCGACCGTTCTCGCGGATATGCGGCGCTTCGAGGAATCGAGAGCGCTGTTCCTCGAACTCCGCGAACGCAAGGCGTCGCGGCTTCGGGGGGAGGATTCCGAGGACCTGATCCGGCTGGACCGGAACCTCGCGGTCCTTGAGCGGCGGTCGGGATCGCCCGAGGCCGCGCACGGGTCCTACCTCGCCCTGCTGGGCCGGGCATCGTCAACGCTCGGGTCAAGCCACGGGCTGACGGTGGACATCCAATCCGATCTCGTCTCGCTCCTGATCGATCTGGGCCGCCCCGGGGAGGCGGTGCTCGTCGCCAAGGACGCCATGCGCCGCGCGAGCGTGATCCAGGGCGACTTCTCGACGCTTCAGCGGATACGTCTGCTGCACAACGCGGCGCAGGCCGCGCGAAGAACAGACGACCGTGCGCTCGCGGCGGAATGGCACGAGCAGGCGCACGCGCTGGCCGCGGAGGCGATGGGGCTCGACCACCCAAGGGCGTCGCTCGTCACCGCGAACGCCGCGATGTCGCTGATGGAGGCGGGGAGAAACGAGCGGGCGATCGAGATCGTGGACGCGTGCATCCGCGCCATCGAGCGGGCCCACGGCGAGGACGACCCCACGCTCGTCCGGATGCTCTCGACGCGCGTGATCGTCGCCCGCGACGACCGCGAAAGCGCATCCGCGTGCGCACGAGACCTCGAGCGCGCCCGGAGCATCGTGTCGATGCACGGCGAGGACCGCGTGGGCGGCCCGAGCATGCGCACGCTCGACGACGCGGAGACGGCGCAGTCGACCCGGCTCGCGAACCTGCCAGTGATTGATTGACCTACTCGTCGTGCCAGTCGTCGATGTCGAACGCCGCGAGATCAACGCCGAGGTTGATCACCGACTGGTAGGCCTGGTTCGTGTACTTCGCGGCGGCCTTCGCGCTTGTGGTGGTCTGGGCCGCGACGTCGACGTCCATGCTCTCGCCGAGGTTGCGGTTGTTCGGATCGTTCAGGTCGAGGCAGTCCGGAAGCCCCTGCCCGCCGCTCGCGCCTTTCGCCCACGCCTTCCAGTCCATGAGTTTCTGCGGGAGCGCGGCGGACGGGTCGGACTCGTACTTGCGGTAGTGCTGCTCCATCGCGCGGACGACGGCGTGGCACATCATCTCCGCGAGGTCGCGGCATTGCTGCTCGAACGTCGTGGGAGAGACGGCCCCGCCGAGACTGGTGCAGACGGTGATCGGCTCCTGGTTGCAGTGCGTGCCCGTGCAGACGGTGGTCGAAGAGGGTTGAGTCATGGCGTTCCCCTGTGAGGCGCTCGGTGGAGAGAGTCTGATCAGCACCGCGTTATACGGGAGAACCTCGGCGCGGAACTCCCTCACGGCCCAGCGGTTCCACCGGTTTGTATCCGTCGGCCGTGGAGCGCAATTCCCGCGCCGACGCGGTTTCCTCGATTCGGCGCGCGAATGATTCGCCCGTGAGCCGCGGACGCAGGAACCACAGACCGGATCTCAACGGCGTGCTGGCGGTCGACAAGCCCTACGGGATGATGTCGACCCGGGTGGTGTCGATCGTGCGCTCCCGGTCCGGCGGCGCCAAGGTCGGGCACGCGGGGACGCTCGATCCGCTGGCGACGGGGGTCCTCGTGCTGTGCCTGGGCAAGGCCACGAAGATGATCGAGTCGCTCATGGCCGCGGAGAAGGAGTACGTCGCGGAAGTGGACCTCTCTGTCCTTTCTCCGAGTGACGACCTCGAGACCGAGCCGATCACGGTCGAGCACGCCCGCGTCCCGACGCTCGACGAACTCCGGGAGGCGTGCGCGCGGTTCGTGGGCGAAATCGAGCAGCGTCCCCCCACCTACTCCGCGGTGCACATTGGCGGGAAGCGCGCGTACGACCTGGCCCGCGCGGGCAACATCGCGGAGCGCCCGGCGGCCAAGCGGGTGCGTGTCGACTCGATCGAAATCGTGAGGTACGAATGGCCGCTCGCCACGCTCGACATCCAGACGGGCAAGGGCGTGTACATCCGCTCGCTGGCGCGCGACCTGGGCGAGGCGCTCGGCGTGGGCGGGATGCTGCGCGATCTCCGGCGGACCCGTGTCGGGAAGTTCCGGGTGGAGGAGGCGATGACGGTGGACGCGATGCCGGCGCGCATCGACAAAGAACACCTGCACGAGAGAGTCGAAGCGCCGGATCAGGGTGAGGTCGCAGGCTGATCGGCCTGTCGTTCGGCTTCCCCGCGGTGCATCGGCGGGACGCGCATCAGCAGCGTCAGACGGCGGATCCCGAAGAGCCAGACGATGAACACGGCCGCAACCATCGCCCAACCCGCGACGCGGCCCAACTTCGAGTGCACATCAGAAAAGTACATCGTGCTGGTCTGAGAGAACTCAGCCCGGTTGGCTATGGCATCGAGAACTGATGCACGCTCCGCGCCGATGAATATGAGCGCCAGCGCGTTCATCTCGGCGTTCGAGACGCTCGTGACGCCGCCGGCGGCGAGCCACTCGGACACCGCGTGCGAGTTGACCCGTCGGAAAGGGAGGACGCCCGCGCCGAAGTCGACGCCATCCTCGAGAATTCTGGCCGATGCTTCGGATCCGTTGGCGCGAATCGCGATAGATCCGGACGTGCGGTTCGATGCGGTGAGGGTCGTCGGGCCTCCGAGCCCGCGCGTCGCGAAGGCGGTGCGCGACGGGATCCCTTCCGAGAAGTGCTCATTGACCACTACCGAGTACACCGACGCGGCGTGGTGCTGCATCGCCTGCGATCGCACGGGAGTGAACTCGCCGCGGGAGACCGTGTTCAGCGTCAGCGGCCCGACGTTGCTGAGCAACCCCCACCCGAGCACACCGATCAGGGCGAGGTTGAGCGTCCAGCCGGTCAGCAGGCCGAAGAACGAGCCGACCATCCGGGCGCGGACGCGAGGGGTGAGAATGCCGACAGCGCGGAGGTCTTGGCCGCACTCGGGACAAACGAGTTTGGTGATGTCTGTCGTGGGGTAGCGGCAATGGGCGCACACGGGCTCCGCCGGCGTCTTTGCAGCGCGCATGGTGTACCACGCGGTCGCGGCGAGCACGACGATGACGGCGGCGAGGACGAAGAGCACGGCGGGCGGCACGATCGAAGCGTACCGGCGGGCATG
>JBQLZI010000050.1:0-11756 GCA_052168195.1 Phycisphaerales bacterium | reverse complement strand
CCGCTCCGGTCGCCTCGGCGACGACCCGCGCCTCGCGGGCGTTGGGCACGAAGAGCCCGGGGCGGAGTTCGGTGGTCATGAGTCGTCCGCCCTCGAGACTCGTCGTCGCGGTCCCGGGGAGCGCGGTGACCAGCACGTCGAACTTCGCGAGGTGAGGAGCGCCGGGCGACACCATCGCCTGCACGAACACGACGGACGAGTTGCGGTCGTCGATCACCTGCCGTGGGGTCACGCGACCGAGGGGACCGTCGCCGCGTCCCACGCCCTTGAGGGCGAGGTCGCGTTCCAGCCAGGCGCGGACGGTCGGGGGGGCGTCGCCCGACCCGGTGCCGTTGAGCCCCACGACGATGCCGTAGCCCGAGACCATGACCGGATCGGCGCCGGAGAGGGAGCACTCGGCGCCGATGGTGCCGCGGAGGATCGAGGGCGTGTCGCGCGGGGGCGCGAGGACCGTGCCGGTGGCGCGCGGGGGCGGCTTGGCCTTGCCCGAAGAGCAGGCGACGAGGGCGCCGGAGAGCGCGATGGCGCTCAACGCGACGCACACGGGCCGGAAACGGCTTCGATCAGCGAATCGGTGCATTCAGCGGGACCTCGCCTGCATGTCCGCAGGGAGCATGGCCATGGTTGCGTCGATCATCTCCCCGATGCCCAGGAAGACCTCGTAGGGGCTCGCCTCGCCGTACATGTACGCGGGGGCGGTGACGACCATCTTGGACTCGTCGACGCAGGCCTCGGTGACGGGTTTCACGACGTGCGATCCGCCCACCGCGTCGATGGCGTCCGCAGCGCCGCCGGCCTCGCCGACGGTCACCTTCACCCCGCCGCCGACCGCCCGGGCGACCAGGGGGGGCGCGATGCAGCACGCCGCGACGGGCTTGCCCGCTTTGTGAAACGCCTTGATCGCGTTCTCGACTTCGGGCAGGGGGGTGAACTCGGCGCCCTTCAGAGCGAAATCGGACAGGTTCTTGGCGGCGCCGAACCCGCCCGGGATCACCAGCGCGTCGAAGTCGGACGCCTTCAGCGAGCCGAGCGCCGAGATGTGGTCGGCGCCGCGGGCGATCCGGGCCGACTCGGTCAGCATGTTCCGCTTCTCGCCCGAGGCGGGGGCGCCTTTCAGGTGGTCGATGACCTCGGGGATGGACTTATCGGGCGCGAAGCAGTGCCATTCGGCGCCGTGCCGGGAGAGGTGAACGAGGACGCTCACCGCCTCGTGGATCTCCGAGCCGTCGAACACGCCGCACCCGGACAGGATGATCGCAACTTTGGGCATGGGGAACCCCCAATCTCGCATGGAAATGTGGACCCCAAATCGTAGGGGGGCAGGGGGCGACCAGTGCGGAACTTTCCCGACACGGTCAACCCGGCGGGCGGTCGCGACGATCTTCGGATCGGACGCGGGCCGGTCGGGCTCGCGCACAACCCAGCGGGAAGCCCCATGATCGAGCCCACCCGACGCTGCACCGAGGAAGACCGCCTGCGCGCCGTCCGCGGCCTCGGGCTGCTCGACACTCCGCTCGAGGAGCGGTTCGAGCGCATCACCCGCCTGGCGCGCACGATCTTCCGCACCCGCATCGCGGCGCTCTCGCTCGTCGAGGAGCAGCGCCAGTGGTTCAAATCGATCCAGGGGTTGTGCGTCTCCGAGACCAGTCGGCAGGCCTCGTTCTGTGCGCACGCGCTGCACGAGGACGACCTGCTGATCGTGCCCGACGCGCGCGTCGATCCCCGCTTCGCGCACAACCCCCTCGTGCTCGGCCCGCCCAACATCGTCTTCTACGCCGGTCGTCCGATCCGCGCGGCGCAAGGCGCCGTCGTCGGCGCGGTGTGCGTGATCGACTCCGAGCCGCGCACGCTCGACGCCGAAGAACGCCAGGCCCTGCGCGACCTCGGCGCCATCGCGGAGGCGGAACTCTCCGCGGCGATGGAGCGCGGCGCCAACGACGAACTCTTCGCCGAAGTATTCGCCCTCAAGCACCGGTCCCGGATCGACCCGCTCACCCGCGTCTGGAACCGCGGCGCGACGCTCGACGCGCTCGACCTCGCGATCCAGCGCTCCGCGCGCACGAACTCGGGCGTGGCGGTGCTCATGGCCGACCTCGACCATTTCAAGGCCGTGAACGACACCCACGGCCACGTCGCGGGAGACGAAGTGCTCGTGGAAGTCGCGAAGCGCATGCTGGGCTCCGTGCGGTCTGTCGACGCGCTCGGGCGTTTCGGCGGCGAGGAGTTCATCGCCGTGCTCGCGCCGCTCGACAACGCGTCGCAGGCCGTCGACATCGCCGAACGGATGCGCACGGCCATCGCCGACGTCCCCGTGCGTGTGCAGGGCGTTGACCTGGCGCTGACGACGAGCGTCGGGGTCGCATTCACCCGACAGCCCAAGTCGTGCGCGCCGGACGCGCTCATCGCCGCCGCCGACGACGCCCTCTACCGCGCGAAGCGGCGCGGGCGGAACCGTGTGGAGGTGTCGTGGGCCTGCGCCGCCGACGCCGCGGCGTGACGCGCCGGATTAATCGAGCAACGGCCGAACGAAGCCCGCAAGCACAAACACGCCCATCGCGAGCGAGAACGCCGCGTACCAGCGTTTATGGCAGATGACCATCGGGATCACACGCTGCGCAAAGCGGTGGTGCAGCCGCCACGGCAGGAGCAGCAGGATCGCCGCCGTGGAAACAAGAACCCAGCCGAAGACCTCGAAGACGAGCGGAAGCCACATCCGCTGGGCATAAAGAACGAAGCCGGCTCCGGCCAACAGGCGGAGCGACTGCTCGAGAACGTGCGCACGCGCGGAACTCGCGAAAGCCCGAAAGAACCGATCCGCGGAATCGGGCGCGAGCACGACGAGAGCCGCAAGGCCGATCAGGAACCCCGAGGCTCCCAGCACGACCGCCCCTGAGACGAAGAGCATCATGCCCCCAGTATGCCGCAGAGGCGGCGCGGCGGCACACCGGCGTCAACAGTTACCAGCGATTGGGGAAGTCGAGTAGACGCCGCACAGGCGGGAATGTATTCTGAATACAGAATGCTATCCGCCGCGTGTCGCGGCGGGCCCGGCCTCAGGTGGAGAGAACCCCATGGCGTACATCGACGGCTTCGTGCTCCCGATCCCGCGCAAGAACCTCGACGCGTACCGCGCCCTCGCGGAGATCGCCAGCAAGGTCTGGAAGGACCACGGCGCCCTCGAGTACCGGGAATGCGTCGTGGAGGACGGCAACCCCGAGTTCGGCCTGCCGTTCGCGAAGATCTCGAACTGCGCCGACGACGAGGTCCCGATCTTCGCGTACATCGTGTACAAGTCGCGCCAGCACCGCGACGAGGTGAACGCCAAGGTGATGGCCGACGAGCGGCTGTGCAACGGGATGAAGCCCGAGGACATGCCCTTCGACTGCGCCAAGATGGCCTGGGGCGGCTTCGAGACGCTCGTGCACGCATAAGCGGCGCTCGCTAGAGTCGCGGGGACCTCACCACGTTCCCCCGCACCCCTCGAGAAGTCCTATGCCGTCATCCAACGTCGCCGTCATCCGCGGCCTGTACGATCGCTTCGCCGCCGGCGACATGGACGGGGTGCTCGCGAGCATGAGCCCCGACATCCGCTGGATCGAAGCGGAGCACAACCCGTACGCCGACGGCAACCCGTACATCGGACCGAAGGCGGTGCTCGAGGGCGTGTTCTCCCGCTGCGCCGGCGAGTGGGACGGGTTCTGCGTGAACGTCGAGGACCTGCTCGACGCAGGCGACCGCGTGGTCATGCTCGGCCGCTACGGCGGGAAGAACCTCGCGACCGGCCGCCCGCTCAACTCGCAGGTCGTTCACGTCTGGCGCGTGGAGAACGGCAAGGCCGTCGCGTTCCAGCAGTACCTCGACACGCTCGCGTTCAACCACGCGATGGGAACCGTTCAATGAGACACCGACTCGCCGACCGCGGAACCCGTGCACCGCATCGAACCCGGCATGCTCGCGCCCTTCTCACCGTCATGGCGTGCATCGCGCTCGCTGCGCCGCTCCACGGCTGCGCATCTATACGCTCAACGAGCGACGGCGGGCGGGCGGAAGCGTCCGGCGCGGTCCACCGCGCACACTCGGCGTTCGTTGAGGCGATCAACAGCAACGACGCGGATGCGATCATGGCGGTCATGACCGAGGACGTGGTCTTCATGGCGCCCAACCAGCCGCGACTCATCGGGAAAGCCGCGGTGCGCCCGTGGGTGGAGGGCTACATCGAGGCGTACCGCACCCGGTGGACGAAAACGACGCTCGAAATGGTCGAGTCTGGCGACTGGGCCTTCGAGCAGTACGCGTACGAGTCGGTCGACACACCTCGCGCCGGAGGCCGGCCGATCCGCGACACGGGCAAAGGGATCATGGTCTACCGCCGGAGCGCAGACGGCCGCTGGCTCGTCGCCGGTGACGCGTGGAATTCTGACCTGTCCGCCGCGGAGTAATCCTGCGCCGCGCCAAGCAGGGCGATTACTTCTTCACGGCGTCGTAACTCGTCATCAGGTTGCGGTACGCGGGCAGGTGATTCTTGCACAGCGTGCCGAGGCCTTCGACGTCGTTGCGCCAGTCGCGGTGGAGTTCGCACGCCACCGCGAACCACGTCATCATCTGCACGCCCGCGGCCTGCATGCGCATCCACGCCGCGTCGCGCGTCGTCTTGTTGAACGTGCCCGACGCGTCCGCCACGACGAACACCTCGTAACCCTCCTCGATCGCCGAGAGGGCCGGGAACGCGACACAGACCTCGGTCACCACGCCGGCGATGAGCAGTTGCTTCTTGCCGGTCGCCTTCACGGCCTTGACGAAGTCCTCGTTATCCCACGCGTTGATCTGCCCCGGGCGCGCGATGTACGGCGCGTCAGGGAACATCTCCTTGATCTCGGGCATCAGCGGCCCGTTGGGGCCGTCCTCGAAGCTGGTCGTCAGTATCGTCGGCAAGGCGAAGTACTTCGCCAGATCCGCGAGCGCGAGCACGTTGTTGCGGAAGTCGTCGACGGTGAAGTCCGCGACCAGGTTGCACAGCCCGGACTGGTGATCCACCAGCAGCACGGCGGCGTCGTTCTTATCCAGACGGCGGTACGAGAAATCGGTGGGCATACGGATTCTCCGTTTAGGTTCAGACAGAGCGTATCACCCGCCATAGGCGAACACGCCGAGCCGGTTCCCGTCAGGGTCCTGGAAGGAAAAGCCCCGCGGCGCCCAGTCGTTCGCGGGCGGGCCGAGGTCACCGACTTCCGCGCCGCTCGCCCGCAGGTGTGCGTGCATGCCTTCCAAGTCATCCGTGATGAAATCGATCACGCTGTGGTCGATGCGTCGGTGCGTGCTTCGGAACGCGAGCCGCGCATCGTCGTCGGTCTCGACGAGCAGGACGCGGGGAGCGTCGGCGCCGTTCGCGGGCGCGCTCTCCAGCAGCGCGTGATGCTTGTCCGACCACGCGGTGACCAGCCCGAGGCATCGCCCGTACCACTCGGCCGACGCCGCGGCGTTCTTCACGGGGATTTCCACCGTGTTGAGCCGGATCGAAGGAAGCGCTCGACTCATGCAGCCGGCGCCCCTTTCGAGACGATCTCGTCGAGCAGGTCGTAGCCGGCCTTCATGCCGTGCTCCATCCCCGACTCGATGGCCATGTCGCGCGATTCCTTCGAGGGGTACTCGAGGGTGAGCGTCATCGCGGTGCGCCCGCCGCGGTCTTCCAGGACGAGTGTGCCGATCTGCCCGCCCTCGCCGCCGGGACACCCCTTGAAAACCTCGCTGCGCTTGATGCGCTCGTCCTGGATTACTTCGAGGTATTCGCCCTCGAGCGACATCTCGACGCCGTCCGGGCCTCTCCACGCCCAGCGGTACGAGCCGCCGACGCGCGGGTCCTCGTCGCACTCGGTCATTTCCCACCCGGGAGGGCCGACCAGCCACTTGCGGATGAGTTCCGGTTTGGTCATCGCGTCCCAGACCATGTGGCGCGGCGCGTTGAACATCCGTCGCACCACAATCGTCGTGTCCGACGGCGTCTCGATCGTCATCGTGTTCAGCATCTCGGTCTCCTCGCGGGCAACCTATATCCCTTTCGTCGCGGCGAGCCATGCCTTGACGAGCTTCGTAATCGCGGCTTTCTGCTTGCTGACGTCATCCAGCGACGTGAACGTCGCGATGGCGCGGTCTTTCGACGGCCATTCCAGAAGTGCGGAAGGGTCGGGCACATCGTTGCGCAGGTCGATGGGCTTCTTCTTGGCGCCGGCATGGAAGATCACCAGCACCTTGTCCGCGCCGCGGGCGTTGAACGTGATCCGGTCGGCGCCGTCGATGGAGTAGTTGAAGGAGTTCCACTTGATCGACTCATCGAGCCGCTTGTCGGCGGCGCTGACGATCGCGCGGAGCGCGGCGACCGCGTCCTTCAGTGGGTGCTCGAGCGCCGACATGAACTCATCGGGCGTGACAGCCGTCTTGCTCATCGGGGTGGCTTCCTTTTGTCGGTGTTCGCGTTCCGCTGCATCTCGTCGAGCAATGCGTCGAGGCGCTGGAAGTTCTTCTCCCACGATTCCCGGTACTCCGCGAGCCATTCGCTCGCCTCGGCGAGGGGGCGGCCTTCGACGCGGCACAGGTGAGTCCGCCCGACCACTCGCCGCTTCACCAGGCGGGCCCTCTCGAGCACGCGCACGTGCTTCGAGGCCGCCTGAAACGTCATCTTCAGCGGCGCCGCGAGCTCGCTCAGGTTGCGCTCGGTGTCGGTGAGTTGGCGCAGGATCGCGCGCCGGGCCGGGTGGGCCAGCGCGTGGAAGACGCGGTCGAGCGTGGGCGCTGTATCTGCAACCATTTGGTTGAATATTACATCGTGGCGGGCGGGTGTCAAGCGTGTTGCGTCTTAGGCCAACTCGAACGACGCGACCCACCACTCGTGGCCGCAGGACGCGCAGGTCGCCACGCATCCGAACCCGTCGAAGTAGTCCTGCGCCGAATCGAGCAGGTCGGGTTCGTCCTCGATGTGGTCGAAGTGGGAGTGGGAGAAGTCGCCGACGACCGTGCACGCCGACTTGCCGCACCCCGGGCACGCCGCGGCTGCGCGCGGGCCTTCGCCGCGGTATCCGCCGGTCTCGGGTACGCCGCTCTCCTTGGAGATCTCCGCGTTGTAGCCGTGCGCCGCGGAGTCGAACATCTCCGTCACCGCGTCGCACGTCGAGCAGCGGAACGCAAGCGGCCCGACGAACAGGTCCTTGAGCGACGAATCGCCGGAGACCTCGTCGAGCGGGTAGCCGAGCACCGCGCCCGTCGCGTTGCCGCACGGGCACGCGACCGACCATCGAGCGTGGCCGTTCCATTCCGCGGCGTGCGCGGGCGTGGAATGAAGTTTGCCGAAGCACGCGGGCGGGACCGTGCGGACCCGACGCAGGATCGCCTGATAGTCCTCGTCGGCCTCCGGGTCCCAGGCGTTGCCTCCGAACGTCTGCGAGATGTCCATGCGCTCTCCCTCGTGGTCATGTGTGACGCGACGAGCGGAATGTAGCGGGACACCCTGTCGAAAATCTGTGCCGCGGCCGCGAAGATCACACGCCGTCGGGGATTTTGGGCTCGACGAGGTGCGCGAGTTGCTGGAGGGATTCCTGCCAGCCCAGGCGGCACATGTCGGGCGGGATAATCTCGGGGATGCCCGCCTGCGTGATGGTGACGTCCGTGCCGAGCGTGGTCTTGCGGAGCGTGACCTCGATCTCCATCTCGCCGGGCAGGTTCGGGTCGTCAAAGCGATCGGTGTAGCGGATGCGCTCGTTGGGGACGAGTTCGTGATAGGTCCCGCCGAACGTGTGGGTGGTCCCGGTGCCGAAGTTGGTGAAGGACATGCGGTACCCGCCGCCGACGCGGGCGTCGATGGAGTGGACCTTGCCGAGGAAGCCGTAGGGAGGGCTCCATCGGGCCATGGCGTCGGGGTCGAGGAACGCGCGGTAGACCCGCTCGGGCGGGGCCTTGAAGACGCGGTGGAGGGTGATGGTGTGGGGCATGGCAGTGATCACTACTCAGGAGGCTGCGAAGGTCGCCTATGTGCCGGATCAGTCACGGTACGGTTGAAGTCGGCTGGCGCGGTCCGCACAGCAACGCGATCACGATACTGGAGACTGGCATCAGGACCATCGGGGCCACGAACGCAAGGGGGCCAAGGCCCTGCCTCTTCGCCCACTGCCCATCGAACATGCACGCAGAAAGGACGACCAGCGTCGCGTCCACCATCGCGACAAGAAACGTGAACGCGTTGCTGAATCGGGGATCGAACGAGACGAGGTTCGGGCGCCCGAGACTTCCGAAGATCTCGCCAAGTACGTACACACGGAAGATGGCCGCGCCGATGCCGACGAACAGTCCGAGGGGCCAGCCCACGAACAGGAACGTGAGCGCCAGGGCGTAGCAGATCGACTGGATAACCCAAAGCCAGAAGATGTGGAGGCGACGCAGCGGAGAGGCCATCTTGGCGTGCATGCTACAGGACGCCGTTCAGCCCTGAGAGGACTCCCGGAATCGCCGAATACCTCTTCTCGAAAGATGGATTTGGGAGTCGCCAGCCGAAAAGGCGGCGATTCCGGTTCCAACTGGAAGTCGGGGTGATTGGATTTGAACCAACGACCTTCTCGTCCCGAACGAGACGCGCTACCAAGCTGCGCTACACCCCGCGCATGATCTGTATGTCGGCGGGATCGTACTCCCGCCTGACCCGCCGGGACAACCCGGGGGGAGAGTTGGCGGACCGGCCCTCATCCGGCGACTGCGTTGCCGCCCTTTCCCAGCGGGAGAGGGTGGGGATCACTCGTTGTCGGTCGCGCGGAGTTCGATGGTCTTCTCGAGGTCGAGGGCCTTCTCGGCGGTGTAGGACAGGTTCACCCGCGCGCCGGCGGGGCCGGAGACGATGAAGCGGACGACGACGCCGTCGCGGCCGCCCACGCCCGAGTCGATCCGCACGCGCGATGGCTCGAAGCGAACCTCGTCCATCGAGCGCGAGAGCCAGTCGCTCATACGGCCTGCGGCGACGACCTCGACGCCGCGGCCCGAGACCTCGAAGAGGTCGGGCTGGCCGATGTTCTTGTCGCGGGCGATCGCGAGGCGCGTGGGGATGATGCGGTCGTTGCGGACCTCGGCGGTGACGGCCCAGAGGTTGTTCCCGGCCCCCGGAATGGACTCCACGCTGGTGCGTCCCCAGCGCAGGACGGGCATCTGGTCGGCGTGGTAGGCGGTGAAGGCGAAGTTGCGGTGGCACTCCTCCTCGAGCATGAAGGTGGGGGTGTTGCGGCTGGACCACTTGTTGGGCCCGCCGATGAGCACCTTGCCGTAGGTGGGGTGGTCGTGCTCGGTGTAGTCCTTGAAAGTCTGGCCGAACATGAGTTTGTCGCGCCAGATCCAGTCCTGCTCGTCGCTGGGGCGGTTGACGTCTCTCTGGAACATCTTGCCGCTGGTCCAGAGTTCGTTGGTGAAGGCGCTGATGCCGAGGCCCTCGGCGAGCCAGTTCACGAACCCGCCGTGCACGGTGTAGAGGTCTTTGTAGATGATCATGTAGCGGTAGTAGGGGAGCATCTGCGCGCCGAGTTCCCCGAGTTCGTCGTACATGCGCTGGTCTTCGCGCGGGTAGAGGTCGGTGAGGTAACTCGCGCCGGGCCCGCGGAGGAGCATGCCGCCGGTGTTGTGGTACGACTGCCCGCCGGCGATGTTGGGGTGGGCGAGGATGAACTCGCCGACGGCCCTGGTCTCGGGGGCGCTGAAGGGGAAGGGACCGGCGCCGTACTGGATGTGCGTGGGCTGCCAGTCGGAGGGCCAGTTGCGGTTCATGTCGTCGCCGCCGACGGGGTCTTCGTTGATGCGCCCGTCGCCGTCGTTGTCGATGCCCTCGGAGCCGACCCAGCGCCACTGGCCCTTCTCGCCCGGCTCGACGCGTTCGAAGACGCGCGGGTCATCGAGTGAACGACGGAAGGGGCCTTCGTCGTCGCGGGCCCACATGGAGGTGATGGATCCGTCGCCGTCGAGGTCGTCCGGGCCGTCCTCGTCGACGAGCCCGTCATTGTCGTTATCGAAGGGGCGCGTATTGGATCGCGAACTGCTGGAGGTCTGCGGGTGCTCGAACCAGCGGTCGCGGCCGTCGGGATTCTGGGAGACGAGGAGGTAAAACGCCTTCTCGTCGAGGATGCGGGTGATTTCGTCGGTGTGGCCGTAGTGCTTCGTGAGGTACCAGAGGGTGTATAGGACGACCTCGGAGGCCTGGATCTCGTTGCCGTGGACGTTGCCGTCGATCCACATGGCGGGCTTCTCGTCGTGGGACGGCCCGCTCTTGGGATTGACGATGGCGACGAGCATCTCGCGGCCTTCGAGCGATTCGCCGATGTTCACGACCTCGACGAGGTCGGGGTAGGCCTTCGCGATGTCGCGGACGGCCTGATTGAGTTCGGCGTGCGTGTAGTAGCGGTTGAACGCGAGGTCGACCTTGCCGGGAACGTCGGCCTGCGCGCGCACGGGCGATGCGGTTGCGGCGAGCGCGGCGAGCGAGAGCGTCAGTGCGGTGGTGAGACGGTTCATCGGCCTGCCTCCTTCGTGGCGCGCAGCGCCGCGGTGATGCTCTTCTCGCCGGTCTGCGGCGAGCGCACGGTGATGGTCATGTTCGAGCCCTCGGCGCCCGCGACGAGCCACTCGAAGCGGGCGTGCCCGCCTCCGGGGATCGTGTTCTCGCGCTGCACGCGGTCGCCCGCGAGGATGGCTTTCTCGTCGCCTTCCATGCGGAGCACGACGGGCTGCCTGGCGCGGCTCTTCACAGCGACGGCGCTGGCGGTGGGAAGTTTGCCCTCGTTGCGCACGGTGACGCTCACCCGGTAGACGCCCGCGCCCACGCGTTCGACGACGGGCTCGTCGAGCGTGACACGCGGGAGTTGATCCGCGAGGGCGACGACGAACGCGGCCTGCTCGTTGGTCAGGCGCTCCACCTCGTCGGCGGGCGGGTTCCACTGGAAGCCGGGCACGAAGCCGCCGATCTCGACCTCGCCGAGTTGCGGGTGGTTGTACGTCTCCCACTGGGCGAAGCCCTCGCCACGCTCGTTGGCGAGCGCGAGCCACTTGGCGTCGTCGGATTCGCTTTTCCGCGCGCCTGCGGAGCGGCCGGCGCCGCGGGACGACGACCCTGCCGCCTGTGCGCGCGGGGGCGGGGTCTGGCCCTGCGCGAAAGCCATCACGCGGGCCTGGATCGCGGGCGGGAGATTGTTGTACTCCGCCATCATCTCGGCCTGACGTTCCTCGTCGGCGGCCTGGTACTCGGCGACCATCGCGCGGAGTTCCGCGTCGCTGGGGCCTTCGGGCGGGGCGGGGGCTTCGGCTTTCGCGGGCGCTGCCTTCTCGTCGTCGTCGCTGTCGCCCTCGGCGTCGCGCTTCACCTGATCGGCGCGCACCCACACGGGCGTGCTGAAGGACCACGCGCCGCCCTGGGCGTAGGCCCACGACCAGAACGCGCCCTTGTCGTCGCGGTCGGCGATCGGGGAGACCGACGCGATCCCTGTCGCGTCCTTGAACGCCTCGGCGACGCGCTCGTAGTGGGGCTTGTCGTCGTTCTCGATGCCCAGCGGGGCGCGGCCCGTGACGTCCATCTTGCCGGCTTGCGGGATCGACGTCAGCGTGTCGTGCGGGCCGAAGACCAGCACGGCCTCGATGTTCGGGCGAGCGAGCACGAGCTCGACGAGCGCGCGGGATTCGGGCTCCGAGAGCGCGGACGCGCCGGCGCTGACGGAGTGCTCGGGCGAGAGGTGGGGGAAGGTCAT